>CAJUCC010000030.1 GCA_910585205.1 uncultured Lachnospiraceae bacterium | reverse complement strand
TATAATACCTGATAGATGTTATATGGGAGAGGTGAAGGTATGGATACGAAAATATTATTGGAAAACGGAACAAATGAACTCGAAGTGTTGGAATTTACGCTGGACGGCAATTTATACGGCATTAACGTTGCCAAGATTCGTGAAATTATCAACTATCAGGAAGTGACACCGGTGCCCAATGCACATCCGAGCATTGAGGGCATTTTTATGCCGCGTGATAAAATGATTACGGCGATCGACCTGAAAAACTGCCTGCAGAGAGGGCAATCCAAGCCGGGCGGATTATTTATTATCACTAATTTTAATAAACTGGATATTGCATTCCATGTAGATTCCGTAATCGGGATACACCGGGTATCATGGAAGGACATTATCAAACCGGGCGCAACCGTATCCACACCTGAAGACGGTATCTCCACAGGCATCATCAAATACAATAACAAACTGATTATTATCCTTGATTTTGAAAAGATCGTAACGGATATTAACCCGGAAACCGGTCTGAAGGTGACAGAGATCGATGCGCTGGGTGAGCGGACACGAAATGATGTGCCGATTCTGATCGCGGAAGACTCGGTGCTGCTGAACAAGCTGATCGTGGATTCACTGCGCAAAGCCGGGTACCACAATCTGATTCGTACGGAAAACGGCCAGCAGGCGTGGGACGTAATCAAACAGTGTTCGGAAGAGGGATCGCTGGACGAACATGTGAAGTGTATTATCACCGATATTGAGATGCCTTTGATGGACGGCCACCGGCTGACAAAACTGGTAAAGGAACACGAGGATACCAAAGACATACCGGTAATCATCTTCTCATCCCTTGTAAATGAAGAGATGCGCAAGAAAGGGGAAGCGCTGGGCGCGGATGCACAGCTTTCCAAACCGGAGATCGGGAGACTGGTAAAGGTAATTGACGGACTTGTAAAATAAACAGGCAGAAAAAGCCGGGAACATATCCCGGCTTATTTTTGCGGGCGGCAACAGCAGGAAACAGTAAAAGGAAAGAATGTCGGAAATGACGGGACAGATACGGGAAAAAACAGAAAAAGCGGAACGGATTCTTGTGGGGATCGGGGAGAAATTTGGTTTTACAAAGGAACCGGAAACGGTCAGACAGGCGTATGAAGCGCTGGCGGCGCTGCTGAAAGGGAAGGATTACTTTGTCATTACGCTCAGTGAAGACGACGGGATTCTGGAAGCGGGACTGGTGCAGGAGCGGATCGTACGGCCGCTGGCAGCGGAAGAGGCGGAGGATAACGCGGCGGAAGGAAAGACGGGGCAGCGTCCTTCCATGTGGCCGGCCTATATGGACTGGCTGCAGGGAACACTGCACCGGAAACTGCTTGTGCTGGAGCTGGGTGTGGGACTTACACATCCGAATCTGATCCGGTTTCCTTTTGAAAAGGCGGTTTTTTATAACCAAAAGGCAGAACTGATCCGGGTACACGCCGCTTTGTCACAACTTCCGGCGGAATTAAACGGCAGGGGGATCTCCATTGCGATGGATGCTGCGGCGCTGCTTGCAGGCAGCGGTGACAAGGCAGAAGGATAAAAAGAAAAGTATTTGAATGCCCATAATTATGTGATATACTTGGGAAAGAAAATGCAGGTGGAGGGGAGCCCATGAACTCGAATGAAGATTATTTGGATAATTTACTGCGGTCGGTGAACGGCGCGCCGCCGTCTGATGACGGGAATGCGGCGTCTGCCGATGAGCAGAAAGAAATAAACAGTGAAACGGACCCGACCTTACCGGGCGATGCGGCGAGCGGGGAGGAAACGGATTTTCCGGAACTTGCCAGATTGTTTGAAACGGACATGGAAGAAGCGGAAGAAGACGGAGACGACAGTGAGGCAGAAGCCGTACAGGAGCAGGCGGAAGCGGAGGCGGCGGCAGCCAGAGAGACGGAGGCAGCGGCGGAGCAGGAAGAAGCAGAGATGGCGGCGCTGTTTGCGGACGAGGAAATGACAGAGCAAGCGTCAGACAATGCCGTACAGGAACTGCTGTCAGACGATGACATGTTCGATAGCGAAGCGGTATTTTCTGCCGCCGATGCGGAGGAAACGGACTTGCCTGCCGACAGCGGGGACAGATTGGAGGCGGATTCCCTTTTCGATGATGCCGCGGGAACGCTGCCGGACGATTCGGCGCAGGCGGAAGAAATGACGACGCTGCCGGATGACGAGACGACAGATATAGATGGCGCGAACCTTTTCGGGGAATCCGATGGCGATGCGGAGTTGTTTCGAACCGGGGCGGATATGGGTGATACATCGTTTCTGGATGACGATGATGCGCTTTTTATGGATTTTGATCCCGATGAAGAAGATGCCCTGCCGGATATGGACCTCTCCGATCTGGAGGCGCTGATGTCATACGATCCTGACGAGGACGGGACGGAAGCGGAGCCGGAGACACCGGAGACGGCACAAGCGCCGCAAATACCGGAAACAATTGTCGGAATGCCCGGTGAACCGGCGGCAGAGACAGAGGCAGCCGGCAGCCCGAAGCCGGAAGAATTGTCGGAAAAAGACGAGGACAGTATCGTACGGGCCGAAAATGAAGACGACATGAAAAATCTCATGGAGAGCCTGGCCGCGGTGGGAGCGCCGCAGGAAGACGATGAACCGGCTGCGGAAGCGGAAGCCGGTACGGAAAAAAAGAAGTCTCTCTTTGGCAGAAAGAAAAAAGAAAAACCGGTGAAAGCGGATGCGGGATCACCGGAGAAAAAACAGGGACTGCTTCGCAGACTGTTCGCTTTCTTTATGGAAGACGAAGAGCTGGAAGATGTCGGTGACGATAAGGAACAGATTTCCGTTTCGGAAGAAAACATTGCCATTTTGGAAGGGCTGGATCAGGAGAAGAAATCTAAAAAGAAAGAAAAGAAGCCGAAGGCTCCAAAAGAGAAAAAGGAGAAAAAGCCCAAGGCGCCGAAAGAGAAAAAATCCAAAAAAGAAAAAAAACCAAAGCCGAAAAAAGAAAAGAAACCAAAAGAGCCGAAAGAGCCGGAGAAGCCTTTAAAACCGATCGGCATCAAAAAGATTATGACAGGCGCATTCTTTGGTGTGACGGTATTCGGTATGATTTTATTGTTTACTTCTTATATTCCGACCAACATGGAGAAACAGGAAGGAAAGAAAGCCTTTGCGGAAGGAGATTATCAGAAAGCATATGATCTGCTTGTTACCAAAAAGGTGAACGAGGAGGAAGAAGCCGCGCTGAAGGGCGCCACGCTTTGTCTGCAGATGCAGCGCAAGATGGAATCGTATGAAAATTTCTCCAGACTGGAAGGAATGGAATTGGAACGGTTGCATGCGTTAATCAGCGGTGTGGACAAATACTGGAAGATCGAGGCGGAGGCGCAGCAGTATGGCGTGTCGGAGCCGGTGAGAAACACGTATCTGAGCATTCTGGATGTTCTGCAGTCTGTCTATGGAGTATCCGAGGAACAGGCGCGGGAGATCGGGATATTAACGGATGATGTGGCATACACGAAGGCATTGAAACAGATTCTGGGCGGCGGGACCGTGTATCTGGATCTGGATGACGGCGCACATGCCGCCGGGGAACCGGAGACGGCAGAACCGGAAGATAATGCGGCGGAAACGGAAGTTGATGATCCGGATGAGCAGTTCGATGTGATGCCGGAGGATTTGACGATGCCGGAAGACGGTGAGGGATTGATGCCGGGATCGGATGACGGCAGTATGGATATGCCGGAAGAGGGAGAGACGGATGCCGGTGAACCCTCATATGAAGGCGCGGACACACAGGATGACGCTTTAGAGGAATAATGAATGACAGCGATTATTGATTATGATGCCGGCAATATCAGAAGTGTGGAAAAGGCGCTGCGGTTTCTCGGCGAGGACACTTCCGTTACGGGGAACCCGGAGGAAATTCTGAAGGCGGACCGGGTGATTCTGCCGGGAGTGGGAGCGTTTGGCGACGCCATGGAAAAACTTCGCCGGTCCGGGCTGGATAAGACGATATATGAAGTCGTGCGCCGCAAAACACCGTTTCTGGGAATTTGTCTCGGCCTGCAGCTCCTGTTTGAGAGCAGTGAAGAGTGTGAAGGCGTAAGCGGACTTGGGCTCCTGCCGGGAAAAATCGTCAGAATACCGGCTGCACCCGGGCTTAAGATTCCGCATATCGGCTGGAATGCCTTATCGTTTCCGTCTCCGGGGAGACTGTTCCGGGGGATACCTGACGGGGCATATGTTTACTTCGTGCATTCTTATTATCTGCAGGCGCAGGAGAAAGCATGTGTAAAGGCGACTACAGAATACGGTGTCACCATCCATGCTGCCGTGGAAAAAGACAATATTTTTGCCTGCCAGTTCCATCCGGAAAAAAGTTCCGAAACGGGTCTGCAGATTTTGCGCAATTTTTTATCGCAGTAGCGTGCCGGAAGGAGGAGCGGATGCATACAAAACGAATCATACCCTGCCTTGATGTCAATAACGGAAGGGTTGTCAAAGGCGTCAATTTTGTCAATCTGCAGGATGCCGGCGATCCGGTTGCAATCGCTGCGGCGTATGATAAGGCAGGGGCGGATGAACTGGTGTTTCTCGATATAACGGCATCGAGCGATGCCAGAGACACCGTTGTGGATATGGTGCGCAGAGTGGCGGAAACGGTATTTATCCCCTTTACGGTGGGCGGCGGCGTTCGCACTGTGGACGATTTCAGAGCTATTTTGCGGGAAGGCGCCGATAAAATCTCCGTCAATTCCGCGGCGATTGCCCGGCCGGAACTGATTCGCGAAGCGGCCGAAAAGTTTGGCAGTCAGTGTGTCGTGGTTGCGATCGACGCCAAAAGGAGAGCGGACGGATCGGGCTGGAATGTGTATCGTAACGGTGGACGGATTGATACCGGTCTGGATGCGGTGGAATGGGCAGTCAGGGCGGAACGTCTGGGGGCAGGAGAGATATTGCTGACAAGTATGGACTGCGACGGGACGAAAGCCGGATACGATCTGGAACTGACGGGGGAAATTTCCCGGTGCGTGTCCGTTCCGGTGATCGCCTCAGGCGGT
Organism: uncultured Lachnospiraceae bacterium; assembly: GCA_910585205.1. Taxonomy (GTDB): domain Bacteria; phylum Bacillota; class Clostridia; order Lachnospirales; family Lachnospiraceae; genus VSOB01. The sequence continues at coordinate 16,765 of CAJUCC010000030.1, read as the reverse complement.
GCGGGAAAACCGGAACATTTTTACGATGCGTTGACGGCAGGGGCGGCCGACGCGGTACTGGCGGCGTCTCTGTTTCACTACAAAGAACTGGAAATCCGTGCGGTGAAGGAATATCTGCGCAGCAGAGAGATCGCCGTGCGCGTATAAAAGAAATACAGGAGATAACGCGATGGCACCGATTTCAAACGATTGGCTGGAACCGTTAAAGGGCGAATTTTCCAAGCCGTATTATAAACAGCTCCATCAGAAAATACTGGAAGAATATAACAGCAGAAAGATTTTTCCGGCGGCGGACGATATTTTCAATGCGTTTCATTTGACGCCGCTGAAAGATGTGAAGGCAGTGATCCTCGGGCAGGATCCGTATCACAATGACGGACAGGCGCACGGACTTTGCTTTTCGGTTAAGCCGGAAGTGGATATTCCCCCTTCTCTTGTCAACATTTATCAGGAACTGCATGATGATCTGGGGTGTTATATCCCGGACAACGGCTATCTTGTAAAGTGGGCAAAGCAGGGGGTGCTGATGCTCAATACCGTGTTGACGGTGCGGGCACACGCGGCCAATTCGCACAGAGGGATCGGCTGGGAAGAATTTACGGATGCGGCAATCCGCGTTCTGAATGAGCAGGACAGGCCGATTGTCTTTATTCTCTGGGGCAGACCGGCGCAGACGAAAAAGAGTATGCTGCACAATTCCGGGCATTTGATTCTGGAAGCGCCGCATCCCAGTCCGCTGTCGGCATACCGGGGATTTTTCGGCAGCAAACCGTTCAGCAAAACAAATGCGTTTTTGCGGGAGAACGGACTGGACGAAATTGACTGGCAGATTGAGAATGTGAAAAAATAGATTGCAAAATTTGACGGTATATGTTAATATAGTATATGTTGTCAGGCAGGAGTGGCGGAATGGCAGACGCATCAGACTCAAAATCTGACGTAGGTGACTATGTGTGGGTTCAAGTCCCATCTCCTGCAGTGGATAAGATACTTCGGATCGGTTTTTGTGAAAGCGGATTCGAAGTATTTTTGTTTGCGGCAAATATAATTTTGCTGTGGAAAATAAAAAGCGTATGGTGTCAAGAAAAAACACTTGACACTATACTTTTTTTGCGTTATGATCTACCCTGTACCCGGGAGAAGCAGGAGCAGTTATGGAAAAAATCGTAGAACAGGGAATTTTATATGATTTTTATGGAGAACTGCTGACCGGGCATCAGCGGCAGATTTATGAAGCGGCCGTTTATAACGATCTGTCCCTGCGTGAGATCGCCGAGGAAAACGGCATCAGCAGGCAGGGGGTACATGATCTGCTAAAACGGTGCGATAAAATTCTTGCGGAATATGAAAAGAAACTTCACCTTGTGGAAAAGTTCAATCGGGTGAAAAAAAAGGTAGAGGCGATCGAAAAACTCGGTGAAACGGCAGAAAACGAAATGCAGGCGGATAACAGTGCGCGGGCGCTGCGGGAAGCTGGCAGGCTGGCACAGGAGATATTAGAGGAATTATAGATGGCATTTGAGAGTTTAACGGACAAATTGCAGAATGTATTCAAAAAACTCCGCAGCAAGGGCCGGCTGACGGAAGAGGATGTCCGGGCGGCGTTAAAGGAAGTCAGGATGGCGCTGCTGGAGGCCGATGTCAGTTTCCGGGTTGTGAAACAGTTTATCAAATCCGTGGAAGAACGTGCGATCGGTGCGGACGTGATGAACGGACTCAATCCCGGTCAGATGGTCATTAAGATCGTAAACGAGGAAATGATTGCGCTGATGGGTTCCGAGACGACAGAGATTACGCTGCAGCCGGGGAAAGCCGTTACCGTAATTATGATGTGTGGTCTGCAGGGCGCCGGGAAAACGACGACAACGGCCAAAATCGCGGGTAAGATGAAGCTGAAAGGCAAAAAGCCGCTGCTTGTCGCCTGTGACGTGTACAGGCCGGCGGCGATCAAACAGCTGCAGGTCAACGGGGAAAAGCAGGGTGTTGACGTATTTTCCATGGGAGAGAATCACAAACCCGTGGATATTGCGCGGGCTGCGCTGGAACATGCGGCAAAAGCCGGCCACAATATTGTCATATTGGATACGGCGGGCCGGCTCCATATTGACGAAGAGATGATGCGGGAACTGCAGGACATCAAGGCGAATGTGGCGGTACACCAGTCACTGCTGGTCGTGGACGCCATGACCGGTCAGGATGCGGTGAATGTGGCAAAAGACTTCGATGAAAAGGTCGGCATTGACGGCGTTATCCTGTCAAAGATGGACGGCGATTCCAGAGGCGGCGCGGCGCTTTCCGTTAAAGCCGTTACCGGCAAACCGATTCTGTATGTCGGCATGGGCGAGAAGTTGTCGGATTTGGAACAGTTCTATCCGGATCGCATGGCAAGCCGCATTCTGGGTATGGGTGATGTGCTCTCCCTGATTGAAAAAGCACAGAGCAGTATGGATATGGATGCGGATAAAGAGAAGGAGATGGCATCCAGATTCAAAAAAGGCAAGTTTGATTTTGAGGATTATCTGGAAAGCATGACACAGATGAAAAAGATGGGCGGTCTTTCCAGTCTGCTGTCGATGATGCCGGGAATGGGCGGAAAGATGGGAGACATCAGTGCCATGGTGGATGATACACAGCTTGCCCGGATGGAAGCGATCGTGCTTTCCATGACAAAGGAGGAACGGAGAAATCCCAAACTCCTGAATCCCGGACGAAAACATCGGATTGCCAGAGGCGCAGGAGTGGACATCAGTGTTGTAAACCGTTTTGTCAAACAGTTTGAGCAGTCGCAGAAGATGATGAAGCAGCTCCCGGGCATGATGGGTGGTATGGGCGGCAAAAAGGGAAAGCTTAAATTTCCTTTTTAAATAAATGCAAATATAATCATATGCAAAAAGAAAAGATAGCGGAGGTAAAAAAAGATGGCAGTAAAAATCAGATTAAAAAGAATGGGACAGAAGAAGGCTCCTTTTTATAGAATCGTAGTTGCAGATTCCCGTTCTCCCAGAGACGGACGGTTCATTGAGGAAATCGGAACCATGGATCCCACGACAGATCCCAGCACCTTCAAAGTAAATGAAGAGCTGGCAAAGAAATGGCTGGCAAATGGCGCACAGCCCACGGAAGCCGTTAGCAGGATTTTTAAGAAAGCAGGTATTGAGAAATAAAAACTTGTGAACGGTCTGCATCCTGTGCAGGCAGACTTCCGGAGGTGGATGATGAAAGAATTGGTTGAAGTAATTGCAAAAGCCCTTGTGGACAATCCGGACGAAGTTGTTGTGACACAGAAGGAAAACGGCAGAAATATTACGATAGAACTTCATGTGGCAGCATCTGATATGGGCAAGGTTATCGGGAAGCAGGGAAGAATTGCAAAGGCAATCCGCTCTGTTGTTAAAGCAGCGTCATCAAAAGATAATAAAAAAGTGGATGTAGAAATCATCTGACAGGCGGGGACGATTCGAAGGGGTCGTCCCTGTCTTGTCAATACCACAGACAGGGAGAAACAGATGGAACAGATGTTCAGAGTTGGTGCAATCGCCTCTACACATGGAATCAGAGGAGAAGTGAAAGTGTTTCCGATGACGGATGACGTAAAACGCTTTCGGAAATGCAAAGAATTGCTGCTGGATACGGGAAAAGAAAAAAAGACGCTGGAAATCGAAGGGGTTAAGTTTTTCAAGCAGTTTGTGATTTTGAAATTCAAAGGGTATGACAGCATCAATGACGTGGAAGCCTATCGGGGAAAGGAACTGTATGTGACACGGGAGCATGCGGTTCCGCTCGGAAGGGACGAATATTATGTGGCGGATCTGATCGGGCTGACCGTGCTGGACGAGGAGGAACATACGCTGGGCGTTTTGCAGGACGTGATTCGGACCGGTGCGAACGATGTATACAGTGTGATGACAGACGAGGGTAAGGAGCTGCTTTTCCCGGCCATCAAAGAGTGCATTCTGGATATTGATGTAGAGGCGGGACAGATACATGTGCACATTATGCCGGGATTGTTGGATTGAGGGATGTCTATGCGATTTCATATTTTGACGCTTTTTCCCGAAATGGTGGACATATGCCTGCATGCGAGTATTCTGGGCAGGGCGGAAAAGAGTGGCTGTATCTCGTTTCATACGGTCAATATCCGGGATTATACAACGGATAAGCATAAGAAAGTGGATGATTACACCTATGGAGGCGGCGCGGGCATGCTGATGCAGGCACAGCCTGTTTATGATGCCTGGCTGTCCGTGCATGCGGAAGAAAAAAAGCGAATTCGAACCGTATATGTGACGCCGCAGGGCAGAACTTTTACACAGGATACGGCCCGGGAACTGGCCCGGGAGGAAGAACTGATTTTTCTGTGCGGTCATTATGAAGGGGTGGACGAGCGGGTATTGGAGGAAGTGGCAACGGATTCCATTTCCATCGGCGATTACGTGCTGACCGGCGGTGAGCTGCCGGCGATGGTTATGATCGATGCGATCGCGCGGCTGGTGCCGGGGGTGCTGCATAACGATATATCGGCGGAGACGGAGAGTTTCCAGAACGGCCTGCTGGAATATCCCCAATATTCACGCCCTCCCGTGTGGAACGGCAGGGAAGTGCCGGCGGTGCTGTTGTCCGGTAATCATGCAAAGATCGCGCAGTGGCGCCTGGAACAGGCCGAAAAGCGGACAAGGGAGCGGCGGCCGGATCTGTATGAGCGGTATCGCAGCGGGGAATGATAATCGGTGCGGTGTATAAAAAGGTTGAATTTTACGGAGAAATGAGGAAAGATATGGGAAACGATAGATTTGAATTTGGAAAAAACTGGAAAAAATATCTGGATAATTTGTCTGACAAACAGATAAAAGAAGCGCAAAGGTCTTTGCAGCAGTGGTTTGGCCTGAAGAATCTCGAAGGAAAAAGCTTTTTGGATATTGGTTCCGGAAGTGGTCTGTTCAGCCTGGCGGCAAGAAATTTGGGAGCCAGGGTATTTTCTTTTGACTATGATGAAAACAGTGTGGGTTGTACGAAATATCTGAAAAATAAATTTTACAAAGGAGACAGACAGTGGCAGGTGGAACAGGGAGATATACTGGATAAGGAATATCTGTCTAAATTTGAGAAATATGACATTGTATATTCGTGGGGTGTGCTTCACCATACCGGACATATGTATCAGGCTCTTCAGAATGCAAGTGATTTGGTTGCAGATAACGGCACTTTGTTTATTGCGATCTACAACGATCAGGGAAGTATCAGCAAAATGTGGAAAGTAATCAAGAAAACATATAATGATGTTCCAGGGGTATGCAAAGGTTTTATTTCGGTTCCGTTTTTTGTTTCCCTGTGGGGAGCGAGGGCTGTGAAAGATATTTTAAAAGGAACGCCTTTTCTCACTTGGAAAACATATGTAAAAAAAAGGGGCATGTCACCTTGGACAGATGCGGTTGACTGGGTGGGTGGCTATCCTTTTGAAGTTGCCAAGCCAGAGGAGATATTTGACTTTTTCCATAAGAGAGGTTATACACTGGAAAAGATGATGACGAAAAGAGGCGGAAACGGGTGTAATCAGTTCGTATTCGCGAGACGCAATAAGGCATAACCCCGCCTGCTTCACGGAAGTGCGCACCGATATTTCTCCCGGTGGCCGCAAAAAAAACTTGCATTTCCACCCTGCATATGGTACATTATTACTGTTGCAAAGACGAGACGGTCCGCTGTTGCACCGATGCATTAAGAACGTCCGGGGATACAAGGAGGCAGAGATGAACGAAATTATCAGAAGTATTGAAGCAGATCAGTTAAAATCGGAAATTCAGGAGTTTCATGTGGGTGATACCGTCAGAGTATACGGAAAGATCAAAGAGGGAAACCGGGAAAGAATTCAGGTTTTTGAGGGTACGGTTCTGAAACGGCAGGGCGGAAGCAATCGTGAGACTTTTACGGTCAGAAAGCTTTCCAATGGCGTGGGTGTTGAGAAGACATGGCCGCTGCATTCTCCTAACGTAGAGAAGATCGAAGTGGTAAGAAGAGGTAAGGTAAGACGTGCGAAACTGTTCTACCTGCGCAAGCGCACCGGTAAGAGAGCAAAAGTGAAAGAATTGGTAAAATAAAGAAAACGTACGGGGCAGCTGCACAGGTAGTTGCCCCGTTTGTGTAAGAATCGGCCGGTGACAGATAGGAGGAAGCGGTTCCGGCGCAGCGGGGGAACGATGAGCAGGCAAAAAGGACTGAGTTTTTATCGGAAGAAAAAGAAAATAAGCTCTGCGGCCATACGGGAGATTGCGGAATGGTTTTTCCTTATCTTTACGGCGGTGCTGATCGGGGCAGTGCTCGTGTTTTCCGTCGGGATGCGGACAAGTGTAATCGGCGTTTCGATGGAGCCGGAGCTGTATAACGGGCAGGAAATTCTGATTAATCATTTTATTTATAAGCTGGTCAGTCCCAAACGGGGTGACGTGATTGTATTTCTGCCGAACGGCAATCAGAATACGCATTATTATGTAAAGCGGGTTGTGGGACTGCCGGGGGAAACGGTACAGATCAAAGAGGAGCGGCTTTATGTGGACGGTGTTCTCGTGGAGGAGGACGGAGCGTTTGATAAGATCGCGGACGCGGGGATAGCGGAAAACGAGATCACGCTCGGCAGTGACGAGTACTTTGTCCTGGGAGATAACCGCAATAACAGCGAGGACAGCCGTTCCGGCAATATCGGCCCGGTAAAACGCGATAATATAACGGGAAAAGCATGGTTCCATATGGCTTCTTCCGGCAAAGGCATGGGATTTATCAAATAGACAGGAAGGAAACGACATGAATTATCAGTGGTATCCCGGTCATATGACCAAAGCAAAGCGGATGATGCAGGAAAATCTGAAACTGATCGATCTGGTGATTGAACTGGTGGATGCCCGTATTCCGGTCAGCAGCAGGAATCCGGACATTGACGAACTGGGAAAAAACAAATCCCGGGTGATTTTACTGAATAAGTCCGACCTGGCAGACGCATCCGTGAATCAGGCTTGGATGACATACTTTCGGGATAACGGTGCGTATGCGCTGGAAGTCAATTCCAGAACAGGGGCGGGCATCAAATCGATCCGTGCGCTTGTGCGGGAAGCCTGCCGGGAAAAGATCGAACGGGACAGGAAGCGGGGAATTCTCAACCGGCCGATCCGGGCCATGGTGGCCGGTATCCCGAATGTGGGAAAATCCACCTTTATTAATGCTTTTGCGGGGCGGGCATGTGCGAAAACGGGAAACAAGCCCGGCGTGACAAAGGGAAAACAGTGGATTCGTCTGCATAAGGAGCTGGAGCTGCTCGATACACCGGGGCTTTTATGGCCGAAATTCGAGGATCCGCAGGTGGGGCTGCGTCTGGCGCTGGTCGGTTCCATCAACGATGAGATTTTGCAGATCGATGAACTGGCGCTGGAACTGATTGCATTCCTGCGGGCGCAGTACGGCGGTACGTTACGGGAACGGTTTGATGTCGAAGAGACGGGAGAGGATTATACGATTTTGCAGGAGATCTGTATCAGGCGCAGATGCTTTCTGAAACAGGAAGAGCCTGACATACGCAAAGCGTCTTTAATGTTAATGGATGAGTTCAGAAGCGGAAAACTGGGAAGGATTTCGCTGGAGAGACCGGAAACAGGGGAGATAAGATGAAAAAGGTTATCAGGGAACTTTTGGATACAAGCTTGTATCTGTTGATCGTGCTGGCGCTGACCTATCTGGTGATTACATTTGTGGGACAGAGGACACAGGTAAGCGGCGCTTCCATGGAGACGACACTCAGCGATGCGGACAATCTGATTGTGGATAAGATTTCCTATCGGTTTGGCGATCCGCAGCGGTTTGATATTATCGTGTTTCCGTATCAGTATGAGGAGGATACCTATTATATCAAACGGATTATCGGAATGCCGGGAGAGACGATACGGATTGACGGCAAGGGCAATATCTATATAGACGGAGAGATATTGGAGGAATCATACGGCAGGGAGGTTATGGAGTCACCGGGACGCGCCTTTGAGAACATTGTACTGGCGGAAGACGAATACTTTGTTCTGGGAGATAATCGCAACAGCAGTTCGGACAGCCGTGACCCGAATGTGGGCAATATTCATCGCAGGGATATAATCGGCCGGGCGTGGATACGGATTTGGCCGTTGGATAAATTCGGCGTTTTACAGCACCAGTAGGGGAAACTTTTACAATGACCGCAAAAATCGGAATAATCAGGGAAGAAATGCAGGCAGCGGATATACAAAAGCTGCCTGCTTTTATAAAAGCATATGAAGATGACAGCCGCACGGGCGTGAAGGCGCTGGTGGAGCGGGCGCGGAAGAAGCTGACTGCCTTTGAAAAAGAACGGCTGCGCATGGAGCGCATGTGGGTTTACGAACGGGAGTATGAAAGCTGTACATATATCTGCGGCATCGATGAAGCCGGCAGAGGTCCGCTGGCCGGCCCTGTTGTCGCCGGCGCCGTGATTTTGCCAAAAGACTGTGATATATTATATCTCAACGATTCCAAACAGCTTAGCGCTAAAAAAAGAGAAGAATTGTACGATATAATAAGGGAGAGGGCAGTCTGCGCGGGGATCGGCGTGATCGGTTCCCGGCGGATTGACGAAACGGATATTCTGCGGGCGACTTATGAGGCGATGCGGCAGGCGATTGCGGATCTTATCGTGGAACCGGATATTTTGCTGAATGATGCGGTGACGATTCCGCAGGTGAATATCCGTCAGGTTCCCATTGTCAAAGGAGATGCCAAAAGCGCGTCGATTGCGGCTGCCAGCATTCTGGCAAAGGTGACAAGGGACAGGATGATGACGGCATACGACAACCAATATCCGGGATACGGCTTTGCGGCGCATAAAGGATACGGTTCGCAGGAGCATATTGCGGCTTTGCGCCGGCTGGGGCCCTGTCCGATTCACAGAAAGCTTTTTATCAGAAATTTTTTATAAGGAGAGCACATGGCATTCAGTTTATCGGGATTGTTTCATTCGAGTACATCGGATACGAAGATGGTTTCATCCGGCGCCCGGGGAGCGGAACAGGCGGCTGCCGGCCGGGAACGGGCGGATGTACAGGCGCGTTCTCTGCCCCCGGGCAAGACGGTCAGCGGGGAAGTGGTCGCTCGGGAGGGAGACGAGATACAAATCCGCGTTTCCAGGGATACGGTAATCAGTGCGCGGATGGAAAAGGACATTCCGACTTCCATGGGGCAGCGCATTACCTTTCAGGTGCAGTCCAATGCTTCCGGCATGATCGCGCTGCGCCCCCTGTTCCAGAACATGGCACAGGAAAATACTGCCCTGCGCGCCCTGACACAGGCCGGGATCGAGATCAACGGAAAATCGATGCAGATGGTTTTCTCGATGATGCAGGAAGGCATGTCGATCAACAAGAATTCTCTGCAGGAAATGTACCGGCAGGTGGCGGGAGCCTCCGATGCGGATATACCGGCCATTGTGCAGATGAACCGGCTGCAGATACCGGTGACACCGGAAAACTTGCAGCAGTTTACGGCGTATAAAAATTACGAGCATCAGCTCCTGGCTTCATTTGCCGAGGTGGCGGACGGGATTCCGGGAGCGGCCGCGGATATTTTTGCGACGGGCGGCCTGCAGGAAGGCGTGGCGTTTATCGATAAACTGCTGACGATTTTCGGGAGCGGGGAGCGTGCGGAGGATGCGGCGGAAACGATGACGGAGACGCCGGGCGGCGGGACGGAGGCCGCCGGAGATCCGGCCGGCGGGACAGCCGGACAGCCCGGAGCGGCGGGAGCTGAGGCTGCAGGGAAAGCATTGATTATGGATGCGGCGCTGCAGGGCGAGAGCGGTATCGCGGGCGGCGGCAAAGGCATGGCACTGCCCGGGGCGGATGCGGCGGACGGGAAAACGGCCGCGGGCGATGCGGGACAGACAGAGACGGGCAGAGACGCCATTCCGGTACAGGACCGGGAAAATCTGGCGCAGATGGTAAAACAGGCAGGCGGTTCCCCGGATACGGCGGCGCAGATTGTAAACGGTGAGATGGGAAAAGATGCGCTGTACCGGGCGGTGCAGGAACTGGTCAGACAGGCGGACAGCCCGGAGCGGCAGGCGGCGGTCAGGACGCTTTTCCTGTCAAAGGGGTTTCAGAAAGTGCTTTCCGGGAAAATCGAAAATCAGTGGACGCTGACCGCTCCCGGCGATGTGGCGAAAAAAGAGGTCGAGAAACTTTATGCGCGTCTGAACGAGCAGACAAGGGCTTTGACCCGTGCGCTGGCGGATTCTCTGAAAGCCGATTCGCCGCTTTTCAAAAGTGTGCGCAATATCCGGGAAAACGTGGATTTTATGAACCAGTTGAATCAGATGTATTCGTATGTACAGCTTCCGATGAAACTGCGGGGTGAGAATGCCCACGGGGATTTGTATGTCTATACGAACAAAAAAAATCTTGCCAAAAAGGACGGCAATGTCAGCGCCTTTTTGCACCTGGACATGGAACATCTCGGCATGGTTGACGTTTATGTGGCAATGGAGCGGGGGCGGATCAATACAAACTTTTATCTGGCGGATGAAAAGAGCCTTGATCTGCTGGAACAAAATATCGATACACTGACAAAGCGGCTGACGGAGAAGGGATACCAGGCGGATGCAAAGCTGATGCTGAAAGAGGAGAGCGGCAATGTGATGGAGGAGATTATCCGGGCGGATAAAAATATCAGTGTTATCAGTGAACTGTCGTTTGATGTCAGAGCGTAGACGGCAGAAAGCGCAGTGCATGCGCCGGAGGAGGGAAGTATGAGCAGTGAAAAGGAAAAACCGAAACAGGCCATAGCCCTTTCCTATGACCCGGAAGACAATGCGCCGCGGGTCGTGGCAAGCGGCCGCGGCGCCGTGGCGGAGCGTATTATTGAAAAAGCGCAGGAAGCGGATGTGCCGGTACATGAGGACACAAAGCTGGCCAATACATTGTCAAGGCTGGAAATCGGCGAGGCCATACCGCCGGAACTGTATGAAGCGGTGGCGGAGATACTTGTGTTTGTTGACGCCATGGATAAAATCAAGGCTAAGATGGGAAAATAACGGGTGACAATGGCGGAAAACAGACAAAAAACAGGAAGGGAATATGAGGGAGCGGCTGCGGAATATTTAAGCGGCTGCGGCTGCCGGATTCTGGAACGGAATTTTTGCAGCAGATATGGGGAGATTGATATTATTGCGGAAGACAGCGGCGTTCTGGTTTTCGTGGAGGTAAAGTTTCGTGCGCGCGGCGGCGGGCAGGAAGCGGTGGATGCAAACAAACAGCGGCGGATCTGCAGGACCGCCTTGTTTTATTATACCAGGTACGGGTATGGGGAAGATACGCCGTGCCGTTTTGATGTCATAGCGATTGATGGCCGTGAGCGGATGGAACATATAAAGGATGCATTCGATTTCCGGTGGTAGTTTGCGGCGGAAAAGAGACAGGAGGACAGGAATATGGAGTATCGTGACGATACGGATGCGGTTATGGCATCCGTCAGACGGAAAGAACGGACGATCGGGAAACGGGTGCGGATACACAGGGACGGCGGACTGGTCTATCTGACCTTTCCGGCGCTGGAGGAAGTGGGCGTGGGGAAACATTTGTTCAGCACCCGTCTGGGCGGTGTCAGCAAAGGGCATCTGGGCAGTATGAATCTGAGCTATACGAGAGGCGATGCGGTTTCCTGTGTGGATGAGAATTTCCGGCGGATTGCCGGGGTGATGGGGAAGTCGCCGGATGACTTTGTTTTTACGCATCAGACACATACGGCAAACGTCAGGGTGGCGACAAAGGCGGACAGAGGAAAAGGCCTGACAAGAGAGCGGGATTATCAGGATGTGGATGGACTGATTACCGGGGAACCGGGTATCGTGCTGTCCTCTTTTTTTGCGGATTGTGTTCCGCTGTATTTTGCCGATCCCGTAAACCGGGCGATCGGGCTGGCGCATTCCGGCTGGAAAGGAACGGTCGGAAAAATCGGCAGGGCGGTGGTATCGGCCATGACGGAGCAGTTTGGGAGTGATCCCGCAGATATGACGGCTGTGATCGGCCCTTCGATCTGCGGCGACTGTTATGAAGTCGGAGAGGATGTCGCAGAGCAGTTTCGGGAAGCGTTTGCGGACGATGGCGGATGCGATGCGGAAAACTGCGGCCCCCTTCTGCGGGATGGCGGAGACGGAAAGTATCTGCTGAATCTCTGGGAGGCGAACCGGCGCATCCTGCGGGAAGCCGGCATTTCACCGGCGCATATCGGCGTCACCGATCTGTGTACCTGCTGTAATCCTGATTTTCTTTTTTCACATCGGGCGTCACACGGGATGCGGGGAAATCTGGGGGCGTTTTTTACGCTGGAATGATTGGAACCGCCTTCTATCACGTTATCATTACCATGGCGGACAGCGGACGGGAAACGGTGTCTGTTATAATTTTAAGAAAACCTTAAGCAAAACATGACCAATCTCTTAATCAGCGTCTGTTACGATAGAGACGGACAAAAGAGAAAATATGGACGGAGCGGATAAAACATGGCAAATATCTTAGTGTGTGACGACGATAAGGCGATTGTGGAAGCGATCGAGATCTACCTGATGCAGGAAGGGTATCGGGTATTCAAGGCATATGACGGCATTGCGGCGATGCATCTGCTGGATACGGAGGAAATTCACCTGCTGATAATGGATGTGATGATGCCGAAGCTGGACGGTATTCACGCCACACTGCAGATCCGGGAAAAGCACAGCATTCCGATTATTATTCTTTCCGCCAAATCGGAAGACGCGGACAAGATTCTGGGTCTGAACATCGGGGCGGACGACTATGTGACAAAGCCTTTTAATCCGCTGGAATTAACGGCCCGGGTGAAATCGCAGCTCCGCAGATATACGAAACTGGGCAGCATCGGCAGCGGAGAGGAGGCGGATCAGGTTTATCGTTCGGGTGGGCTTGTCATGAACGATGTCACGAAAGAGGTGACGGTGGATGACGAGCCGGTCAAGCTGACACCGATTGAATACAATATTTTGCTTCTGCTTGTAAAAAATCAGGGCAAGGTATTTTCCATCAGTCAGATTTACGAAAATATCTGGAACGAGGAGGCCATCGGTGCGGATAATACGGTGGCGGTGCATATTCGTCATATTCGGGAGAAAATAGAGATTAACCCCAAAGAACCGCGTTATTTGAAAGTGGTGTGGGGTGTCGGATATAAGGTAGACAAACAGTAATCGGGCAGATTTTACCGGGGGGGGGGTAAAAGCGCAGACAGGATTGGAGAAAGGGAGGAATGGCGATGAAAGTCAGCAAGTATGGGAGAAGTGTCAAAATTACAGCCGTGATATTACAGATTCTTTCGACTACGGTGTGTGCAGTCTGTATCGGAATTGTGTCCTGTAATGCCGTAATCAGCATTCCGGGAATAAAGAATACAATCCGGAGAAATTATTATGTCAACCCTTTCTCCAGAGTGGTAAGTTTTGAGGAATCGGATGTTTTTAACGAACTGGTCTATGACAGTCTGGGGGATGTCGTCCGCTATTGCGTGATCCGGGATCAACTGGAGACCGACGGCAGACTGGACGAGACGAAAGAGATTGACATTGAGCAGTATGCGCGGCATTTTGAGGAAGTTCCGGTGACGGAGACAAGTGTCTGCTATCGTCTGGGCGATCTGGTTCAGTGGGGACAGGGCGGAATATCATTTGCAGAATATCCGTATGCGGAAGTTGCCGAGATGATTGACGAGGCAAAAAAAGCGGATGCGGCTGATACGGATACGGATGCGGGAGTGGAAACGCCCCCGCGGTTTATCGAATGGGCGGAAGACGGGAGCAGCGCGGTCATAGAAGAATACAGACTGTATCATGTGGAAACCGCGGAGAATGTTTCTGTGACAGCAGATATAAGTGAGAAAGCTGCGGAAAGTACAGCGGCGGAGACTGTGGAAGAGACGGCGGAAGAAATTTATATACAGGTTCCGGTGGAGCGGTATCTTCCGGTCGGCGGCAGATCACTGTTATCCGGTGTCGATACGGTGGAAGAACTGGTCGAAATGACAGGGTATCTGCAGGAGACCGTACAGATGCTGCAGGATAACTATTCCCTGTATCGGGTATACCGGGAATATTATGACAGGGCCGATACCAATTTTCGGTATTGTATCATAAAAGAGAACAATGGTGTGGAACATATGTATACAAATGTCCCGGAGTGGACGGAGGGCGTAAGCCGGGAAGTAATCAATACATATTTCGCATCAATGGGGCGGTATCTGTGCTTTTCGCCCGCAGATTTTACGTTTGAAACCGATACCATAATCCGGGAAGAACAGGTGCGGGAGATTTGGAATGATTACCGTTATGCTTTTCGGGAGGATGCGTCGGTATGGATCGGGGTGGATACTTCCTATGGTTTTCAGGATACATTTGCGACTGTGCGGCAGAGTTATCAGATCATGGCTCCCGGGTACCTCTTTGTTCTGATCGGACTGTTCAGCGGTATCGTATCGCTAGTGCTGTTCGGGTTTCTGACATATGTGTCGGGAAAGAAGCAGGGAACGGAAGGCATTACCCTGATCTGGTTTGACCGATGGTTTACAGAGATCGCGATGACGGTGGCAGCTGTGGTCGTAACTACACTGTTTATGGTTACGGGTATTGCCGTCAGTGAATTTTTCTGGGGTGCGCTGGATCGTGCCAGAACACTGGAAACGCTGGCGGTGGGTACGGTTCTGACCTGCTCTGCCGTTTTGTTCTTCTGGTGCAGTCTGATCAGAAGAGTCCGGGCGCATACGTTCTGGAATAATTTTCTTATCTTCCGCATCCTGTTAAAATGCCGGAATCTGTTGATGCGGATTTATGATGACAGCAGAAATGTCGTGCGGGTCTGGGTGCCGTATCTTCTGTTTGTGGGTGTCAATGTGCTGTTAATCGGAGGCATAACGGACGGTGTCGTGCCGGCTCTTGCGCTGGATATTCTGGTCGGGATTTTTCTGTATCGGAGTAACCATGTCAGGAGACGGATTCTGGAAGGCATCGGCAATATCCGCGACGGCAATCTCGACTATCAGATTGACGTGGAAAAGATGCATGGTGATAACCGGATTCTGGCGGAGGCAGTCAATACGATCGGCAACGGCATCCGGCAGGCGGTGGAGACGAGCGTCAAGGATGAACGGCTGAAAGCGGATCTGATTACCAATGTCTCCCATGACATCAAAACGCCGCTGACTTCGATCATCAATTATGTCGATCTCATCAAACGGGAACCGGTTGAGAACGAGAAGATAAGAGGGTATCTGGAAGTGCTGGACAATAAATCACAGCGTCTGAAACAGTTGACCGAAGATCTGGTGGAAGTATCCAAAATATCTTCCGGCAATATCGTCCTGCAGTGTGATAAGCTGGATTTGATTGAACTGATGCATCAGGCCATGGGGGAATTTTCGGAGAAATTCGAAGAGCGGGGACTGCAGACGGTAGCCGCCATGGCGGAGAAACCGGTTCTGATCTATGCCGATTCCAGGCGGATCTGGCGGGTGATTGAAAATCTGTTCAACAATGTTTACAAATATGCGCTGGAACATACGCGGGTTTATGTGGAGATCAAAGAGCTGCCGAAGGAAGACGGAACGGGGCAGGTGCGCCTTTCCATTAAAAATATTTCCGAACAGCCTCTGCGTGTGGGCGTGGAAGATCTGACAGAGCGTTTTATCCGCGGTGATGTTTCCCGCTCGACGGAGGGAAGCGGACTCGGGTTGTCCATAGCCAAGAATCTGACCGAACTCCAGAAAGGAAAATTTGAGATTGTTTCGGACGGTGATCTGTTTAAAGTTGTGATTACATTTCCGCTTATGACATAGACTGCTGCCTGATCCAGTATTTTTGTGCCTGCTCGATGGAATATCGTTTCTGGATATTCCCCGTGGGGAGAGATGCCCCCGGAAGAGCAGGCTTTTTTTCCGCTTTCAGATATTCTTTTGCACAACAGCCGAAATTTTTCCGGAACATCTGATTCAGATAGCGGCTGCTGGAAAACCCCGTTTCCATGCATATATCCAGAATGTGCAGATCGGTTGTCTGTAAAAGCTGCAGTGCGTGCGCGAAACGTATCTGGTTCAGGTATTCCTGGAAAGATACGCCAAGCGCATTTTTTATGAAATGTGATGCGTGATACTGTGAGATATTTTCCAGATCGGCTATATCCCGGAGAGAAATCTGCCCGGTATAGTGTTCGTTGATAAAAGAAATCATACGGTTCAGGCGCATGGCGTTCCGGCAGGCGCTGGAAAACTCCTTCTCGGTGCGCACGTTACAGTGGGTACTCTGTACGAGCCGAAAGAGAACATCCAGCATAATGCTGGCACATTTCAAATCATGATAGGGCGTGGACGAAAAATAACAATCTGCGCATTCCCGGAGAGATTCGAGAATGATACCGTGAAGCCGGCCACTGTGTATGATATTACTTTCGAAGTGCAGGAATTCAAGCGCATAATTAATATTTTTATAAAATTCGGTATGGATTTGAAACGCCAGAATGAGATTTTCGGAAGTGGTTCTGGCAAAAGAGTGCACCTGGTGGCGATTGATGAGATAAATTTCTCCCTTTTGCAGGAGAAAGGTTTCCCGTTCCAGATGCAGGGTCAGAGATCCTTCCAGTAACATACCGATTTCCAGATCATCATGACTGTGGGGACTGCGGGATGTCATTTCGACGAGAAAAACTTCCAGATGTTTCATATCGGAATGCTGTAT
>CAJUCC010000029.1 GCA_910585205.1 uncultured Lachnospiraceae bacterium | reverse complement strand
TTTATTTCCTGGATAATGGACCTTCGGGGACTCGAACCCAGGACCGACCGGTTATGAGCCGGTTGCTCTAACCAACTGAGCTAAAGGTCCGTAAACCCTTTCGGGTCTGTAAAACAGGCTTCTGCTATCCGAAGCAACTGACTCCGACGGGAATCGAACCCGTGTTACCGCCGTGAAAGGGCGATGTCTTAACCGCTTGACCACGGAGCCTTAAGCAACTTCAACGAATGATATGATACCATACTTTCGCCCGTTTGACAAGAGATAATTCACAATTTGTCACAATTTATATCACGGTTCCGGCAGTCCCCTGTTTTATCCCCCCCTCATTCACACTTGTTTTCTATTCCTGCAGCGACTCCTCCTGCAGCCGGTCAAACGCTGCCATACATTCGTCAACCGTAGCGCCGTTAAGCAGTTCCCGTACAATAAGACAGGTATTGCCCCACTGCTCCACCCGCATTCCCGCATTGGAGCCAAGAACATAAATATTGTCCTGTATTTTATCATTTAAGGGTTCCAACGCCGGAACGCAATCCACCTCCACATTCTTCGACGGCGAAATCACCCGGTTTGTCTCCGCATATGTCTGCAGTGCTTCATCAGAAAGCATAATGTCCAGTACGGCCATCGCCTCTTCCAGATGTTCGGCCTCGCTGCCAATGCCAAAGCCCGTCATAGACAGCACCGGCATTTGTCCGCGGCTGCTCGGAAATCCGATTACCACCATGTTAAAATCAGGATTCCCATAAGAAGTCTCCGTATTCGCCGCACCCCAGTATGCCATGACAATCGGCGTTTTCTGCGCCAGAAAGTCCGGCCCCTCTCCTTCAATCGCCTCGCTCACACATGCCTTTTCCGCATTGATATATCCGCAGTCGATCAGTTCCTGAAGAAACGCAAAACCGGGGCGCATATATTCACTGTATTTGCGTTCGCCGCTGTTCAATGCCGCGATCTCCGCTTCTGTATTACCGCCGTTATACAAATCCGCATATGCCTGTGCGAAGACAAACGTTTCAAGCCACCAGCGATTTGCGCCAACCGGCGTTTCAATCCCGTTTTCCTGAAATACCCGGCAGCACTCCAGAAAGTCCTCCGGCGTTTCCGGCAGGTCAAGTTCGTATTGGTCGAACATATCTTTGTTGATAAACAGACCATATGACACAATTTCCTGCGGAATTGCAACCAGCTTCCCATCCACGACATTTGCCGTTTTCACGACATCTCTCAGGTTCTCCACGCACCCGAGGCCGGACAGATCCGCCAGCCGCCCTTCTTCCCCCAGTTTCAAAACGGTATCGGGATTCAGCAGATATATGTCATCCATATTGTTGCACACCCGGTCAATCGTCACCTCATCATATGTTTTATCCTGATAATTCTCTGCCGTATACGTATCATATGCCACTTCCACGCCCAGTTTTTCTTCCGCCATTATAATGGTGAGATCCGATGCCGTCCGCGCAACATTTTCCACATCCGGATCCGTCTTTTCCATGGGGCTGAAAAAATTGATGACGATTTCCTCTTTTTCTTCCGAGACAATGACATTACTGTTACCGCTCACCCCGTTTCCGCATCCAGCCGTTCCCAGTGCAGTCAGGCCTGCCAGGCAAAGTACCGCCAGTCGTCTGCCGTTTTTGCTCTCATTCTCTTTCATTCCCTGTTTCACTCCTGTCCGGTATACTGCTTTAACACTTTCTTTAACAATTCCACATCAATCGGTTTTGACAGGTGCACATTCATCCCGGCATCCAGCGCTTCCCTTTCATCTTCCGCAAAAGCATTGGCTGTCATGGCTATTATCGGTATTTCCTTCGCATCCTTCCGCTGCAGTGCTCTGATTGCCCTTGTCGCATCATATCCGTTCATAACCGGCATCTGCACATCCATCAAAATAGCATCAAATTCACCCTCCGCCGAATGGATAAAACGCTCCAGAACCAGTTGACCATTCTCGGCAATCTCGCATCCCGCACCCTCAATGGACAAAATCTCCTTTAAGATCTCGGAGTTAATTTCATTATCTTCCGCCGCGAGAAAACGCAGCCCTGTCAGGCTGTTGCCTTCATCATGTTCCGATGCACCCTCTCGCATGCCGACCTGTATTTCTATAATCTTTTCCTTCAATGCCGAGACAAAAAACGGTTTTTCCAGAATACCGGTATGCTCCATCTGTGGCGCTTCTTCCATCCCTTCTGCACCGCAACGCCCCAAAAACACAATCGGCACATGCTCCGGCAGTATTTCCCGTATTTTCTCTGCCGCCTGTAAATTGTCCACATCCAGCGCATCGCAGTCCAGCAAAACCAGGCCATATCTGTCCGGGCCGTTTTCGTTCTCTATCAGATGAACAGCGTCCGCAAGACAGGAAGCCGTATCTGCCGAAATGCCGACACTTTCCGTAAGCAATCGGATATTGTCATCGGTTGCCATATCAGCGCCAACTGTCAGCATACGGGAAATCCCGCTTTCCTCCCAGAACTGTTTATCCGCCAGTCCGTCCGGTATGCGAAACTCCAGCTCAACCCGAAACAGACTCCCCTTATCCACCTCACTGGAAACATCTATCGTACCGCCCATAAGCTCCACAATATTTTTTGTAATCGCCATTCCCAATCCTGTACCCTGGACCTTATTGGTTGTGCTGTTTTCCGCTCTCGTGAAAGCGTCAAAAATTGTTTCCAGATACTCTGGTGTCATTCCGTATCCGTCGTCCTCCACTTCAATCCGGATATGCTCGAATTGATTGGAGTGCTTCTTCAAACCGATAATACGGAACCAGATATTACCGCCCGCCGGTGTATACTTAACGGCATTTGAAAGAAGATTAATCAGTATCTGATTAATTCTTGTCTCATCCCCCATCAGATATTCATGCTGAATTCCTGTCACTTCGACATAAAATGTCTGCTCTTTCGCCTTCGCCATCGGACGGATAATCGCATCCACCGAGGAAACCAGATCATTCAGGGTAAACTCCGCAACCGTAAGGACAACCTTTCCGCTCTCTATTTTTGAAACATCCAGAACATCATTAATCAGGCTGAGCAGGTGCTGTCCTGACGCCGTAATCTTTCTCGTATATTCCCGCACCTTATCCGGGTTTTCCGCATCTCTTGCCAGCAGCGTCGTAAAGCCCAGAACGGCATTCATCGGTGTCCGAATATCATGTGACATATTGGAAAGAAACATGGTTTTGGAGTTGCTTGCAACCTGCGCCGCCTGCAATGCCTCTGCCAGCCGCTCATTATGAATCTCCCGTTCCGTTTCCTGTTCCTTTCTGATTTTATTTTGCTCTCTCTGGTTAAAATAATAAATCGTACAACAGAGAACAAAAGCTATCAACATAACGGCAACAACCATAAAAATATAATGGTTGACCGTTCTTCCTTCCTGTTGAATCGCCTCAATCGGCACATAACCGATCAAATAAATCGACCCGTTGTTTACCGCCCACATGTAGTTCAGAGAATTTTTACCCCGAATATCATGATAAAACAAAATATTATTTCCCTCTGCAACACACTGGGAAACTTCCGCCCGAAGCGCTTCTTCCTGAATGTCATTTGCCCGATAAAAGTCCTGCAGGTTCAGATGACCCGCACTCCGTTCCCCCATTCCCTTCGGCTTTAAGACAAGCCGTTCCGTATCGGCATCCATAATATAAAGCATCGCACGCTTATTATAAAACCCGCTTGGAAGTGATTTATCCAGTGCGTCATATGTATATTCCACATAGAGTGTCCCTATCTCCCGGCCATCCTTTACAACCGGACACTTCATCGTATAGGCCCATGTCCCCATATAATTCATATACGACTGGGATACTGCCAACCCGTCTATCATTCCCCCTGCCGAAAAATCCAGCCCGTCCGCGGTAAATGCCTCTCCTGTACTTGAAATGCCCTCCGACTCGCCTGTCCGTATCAGAGACAATTTGACCATTGTATCATTGATCTGGTAGGAACGGACAAATTCCTCCGCATTCCCGGCCGACGCAACCTCATATGCAACAATCTTCTGATACTCTGCTTCTTTATTTAATATCGCTTCTATCGTACATTTAATCAAATCCAGACTTTCGCTCAGATTCTGAACCGCCGATTCGGACATCTCCGTCGATATTTTCCGTGCAACAGAAAACACAACCCCACCTAAAATACAAAAAACCAATATAATAGACAAAAGCAATGAAACGCTCTTATCTATCTTCTTACCACTTCGTTCCTGTTTCATTTCCAACTCTCCGTTAATGCCCCTGCTTCACATCTGTATTTTCTCTATGTTATATCCTATGCCGGACGACAGAATCCGCTCCAATCTGTTTTCTTTTGCTGCTCCCGCTGTCCATCCGGCGATATAATCTCTTTCGAAATTATATCATGAATTTAT
>CAJUCC010000028.1 GCA_910585205.1 uncultured Lachnospiraceae bacterium | reverse complement strand
GGGTTTGAAGGATTCGCCTCTTCCATTGACAAAATCTGCGCTTCCATCTGCTCTATGGTGGAGGACATGGCCAATGACGTCATCGATATGGCGAACAAAGCGTTAAATGCCATGAAGCAGGTGGAATCGAAAAATACCGGGGCATACAAAATAGGCAGGGTGGGCAGCGGCTATTCCCCGCATACCGTCAGCGCCGCCCATGCGCACGGCACGCTCTCTTTTCCTGATACGGGAGGCGCCGTCGCCGGAGACCAGACGTCGCTTGTAAACGAGCTGGGAAACGAAATGCTGATCCGGGACGGCGTGCTGCGGGAGATCCCCGGAGGCGCACAGATGATACGGCTCAAAAGGGGCGACATAATCCTGAACCATAAACAGGCCCGGGAGCTGAAAAAATATGGCCGCGTAAGTTCAAACGGCGGGCACGGCAGGCTGATCGGTTCGTTTGCATCCGGCGCCGGCGCCAGCCCTGCGGTCAGCACGCTGGAGCGCAGCATCCGGGATATATGCGGCAGCGGGGAATTCAGGAAACTGCTTGCGGATGTGGAGAAACTACGGGCCGGACGGCCTGTGATCGTTGAGAGCGGGCATACACTTCTCAGAGATAAGAGCGGGAACCCTTACCGGGAAGGAACCGTAATCACGCCCAACGGGGAGGTATATACCCCGCTTCCTGACGGCCATCCCGCAATCCGGATGCG
The DNA here is from genome assembly GCA_910585205.1 of uncultured Lachnospiraceae bacterium. Classification (GTDB taxonomy): domain Bacteria; phylum Bacillota; class Clostridia; order Lachnospirales; family Lachnospiraceae; genus VSOB01. The sequence continues at coordinate 26,166 of CAJUCC010000028.1, read as the reverse complement.
GAAAGGGTTTGAATCCTATCTACAGACAATGGGCGGAACCGGGTATCTCGAAGCCAATGCGATGGCACAGCACACCAGAGAGATGGAAAATATGGTGAAGCAGATCACGAATTCCACTGTTATTTCGAATCATAACAATATACAGCCTGTTATCAATATGGGCGGCGTCACGATTACCTGTCCCGGTGTTACGGATCAACAGGTAATGAAGCATGTAGGTATCGCTATGGAGCATGAATTCAGCGGACTGGCGATGAGAGCGTATCAGAAAAGTATGATTAGCAGATAAACAAGTTAAGAGAAATAAAAAGGATAACCGCACTCTGAAATACGGGTGCGGTATTTCTGTAAGACGGAAGGTGATTACATATAAACATTCAGGAAGAATTACTGAATACTATCGATACAATGATACATAAAGCATTATCAGAATATCCAAAAAACAGTGAAATTGCATCTGTTGTAACTGCAATATCTTCTGACAAATATCAAGTTAATATAAACGGAAATAACTATTGGGTCAAAGATGGCATACATTTGCATCCTGCCATCGGAACCGCCGTATGGGTGAGAACCCCCAACGGAACTCATAACATGAACGATGCATACATATGTGCCGGAAGATAAAACAATCGGCAAAGTGGAGGTGACGGAATATAGCAAAACCAATTATCAATAAAATCATACCTTTTGACGCAGCACAGGCGTATACCGTATCAATGTCATATATCGGAAACATGCCATATCGCAACCGCATTATCATATATGATGCAAAAACGCTGTCGTCGGTTTACGATCAAACAACTTCCGGTATGGCAGACGGAATTTCACTGGAACACACAATACCGGCAAACACATTGACCAACGGGAAAAAATATGCCATTCAGGGACAGGTCTTTGATTCAGGGGATACGGCAAGCGCATTGTCCGACAAAGCATATTTTTGGACCGCATCTGCTCCCCTCTTCTATTTTCAAAATATAAACGAAGAAGACACCATTACTACCGCTTCCTTATATGCGGAATTGCGATATGAACAGCCCGAATGGGAAGACATCGCTGAATTTCGTTTTCAATTATATGATGAAGTAAAAAACCTGTTATCCGAAAGCGACATCTTCTATAACACAGACAATATGAACTACGCTTTCAGGGGATTTGAGAATGAAACATACTATCATATACGCGCTGTGGGAATGACGGTAAACGGAATCATTCTTGACACAGGATACATACGGATATATGTAAAATATCAAAACCCTTCTGATTTTTCCAATATCCATGCTAAATGCAATGAAAATACCAGTGTTGTTACTTATGCAACCAATTTTACCGTGATAAATCCGGACAAGTCCGACATTCCGGGATATGACGATCAATATGAATATCATAACGGCTTTATCAATTTGATCGGCAAAACGCTTGTATATGACAGGGATTTTATTCTTAACGGAGATTTTACCATGTCCATTCGCGGTATGAATATGTATCGGACCACCACCATTTTACAATGCTCGGATTCCGATTACGGTTTTACCGTATCGTCGTACATCTACGACGATCAACGTATGCGGTACAAATTGACCGTGCCAAACGGGGTATGTAATTATATATTATATACGGACCCGATTCTGCCGGAAGCAGGCGATATTGTAACCGTGCACATTCGGAGAGTCAATCATATCTATCAGATCGTATGTTTTGCAGACACCGAATACGAAGAAAAACATACTATGTGGTTCGGCGACAAAAGGCCGACAGACAGCAGTCTTGCCCTATATGATATTTGGATACAAAATGGGGAAACGGGGGTTACGCGTGTGGATAAAGACAATGTAACTGTATTTTATACGCCATATAAACCGGATCTTCTGGCGGAAAACAAATACAATATATGGATTGGAGATGAACAGGTATGATATTTTCGGGTTGTATGTTTTGTTCAGATATTATGTCTGTACCATGTACTCCTACAAATATAGAAGAAATAACAAAAATAGAATTGTCAGACGGGGTGTATGACGATCTTCGTGTGACAAAAAATGTAACAGATGAGCTGAAAGTAACCGTTCCTCAGGAATGGGACTGGGACACTGTCTTACATGCAAAATTTAATGGAAATACATGCGCCGGTAATGTAAATTGGAAGTTTGACACCGTATCCCATCTGATTATCAAACGCAAAAAAACAGGTGATTTTAAATGGATAACCCTTGAGGCACATAAAGTTGAGAAAATTGCTGATTTCAATATAAAAAATATTGATATAACAGCCGCTCCCAACCATATGTATCAATATGCTGCCGTGCCGATCATCAATGGCACAGAAGGATTCTATTTTACTTGTAATGTCGCAGTAAAATCAAACTCTTTGATGATTGCGGATCAAGATGATGTATGGAATACACATCTGAGTGATAACTATCTGGACAACACTTCTGTCGTCCCGCAGCAGACTGTCACAACAATGTATGACAGATACCCGACGATTGTCAGAAACACAGAGGCAAACTATGAAGAGATTACGGTGAATGCACAATTCTTTCCGACAAACGAAACCGGATGCCAGATTATGCTTGACGATGACCGGAGACGAATGAATTACAACAATGCCGCAAAACAATTCCTGCGCAATGGAAAAACCAAAATCTTAAAAAGTGTTGACGGTAATCTATGGCTTGTATATGTCACCACGCCCCCGTCAGATACGGCAGTCGATGACTACAGAAACAGAAAAATTACTTTTTCGTGTACGGAAACCGGTGATGTGAACAGCGAAAACGATTTATACGATGCAGGGTTAATTACCGCTGCAAGGGAATGGTGGAACAGATGACACAAATAAATACAGGGGATTTGGAACTCATCCGTCAGAACATAATGGATGTAAGAATCAAAATAGATGTATATGACGAAATCAACGGCGATCATTTGGATACATTGGAATGTGGTGTTATCAACGGTTCCTCAGGTATTGACGCCGAATCGGATGTCCGGCGGAGTTTTTGTGTTACTGCCGTCCCCGTAAAAAACAAATTTCTGACAGTAAACAAAAACGGAATTATATGGATGAATCGGATCATAAAAATGCAAATCGGAATATCGGACAGGGTTCACAATCAATGGCGCTGGTATCAACAGGGCGTATATGTATTTCAGAACACCTCAGCGACATACGATGCAACAACAAACCAAATCACAATGAATTGCGCCGATCTGATGGCCAAACTCGACGGAACCAAAAACGGACAGTCAGGCGCGCTGATAATACAATATCCGGCATATGCGGAAGATTCCGCAACAGGGCAGATCATTCAATATAATTATATCCGGGATGCCGTTATCACCACGCTCACACAACTTGGCAAAATTACGGAATATGAAATAGATGAAATCGGTGAATTTAAAGGGATGCCCGATTACAATCCGGATTACCTGGAATACCGAGAACAATCAAAAGTACAGGTCAGGGACGGAAGTTATATGGAAACATGGAACGCACTCCCCTACGATCAGGAATTTACCGCAGGGTGCAGCGTTCTTTCTATTTTGACAACGCTTCGAGACTTACACCCGAATTACGAAATGTATTTTGATGAACACGGAATATTCATATGTAAAATGATACCAAGTTGTTATGATGATGATATTGTCTTTGACAACACCTTTTTGCAAACAATTATCATTTCCGAAAACACCAGCATTGACCTTACTACGGTCAGAAACATATGCGAAGTATGGGGGCAGGTTCTGGATACCGATTTTTATACCGAAAACTGTCGTTATCACAATCATTGCTATTTCTCCAATATAGAGTCCTATACCGATTATAAAAACGGGGATTTGATTGCTGTAAAAATCCCTTCCGTTAATTCTGCAGGAAGTACATTAAATATAAACGAATTGGGAGAAATTGCAATTATAGATGAAAATACAGAAAACCCGATCCTGCAAAATACTTTGGAAGCAGGTAAGACCTGTGTATTTAAAATCAAAAAGAAAATAAAAGACAACAATACCGTCTTATATGCGTATTTTCTTGGTCAGTGGCAGGCACATGGGATCAATGTGCTTACGGATGGCATTGTCAGTGACATGGATTATACAATACAAGACGGCAGCGTTGTCAAAGTGTTTTCAAAAGAATATTTTCAGGCGGTTTATAATTGTGACAGCGTAGATTTGAATGTAGTGCCGGACAGTCCCTTTACAGTACAACAGCTTGGTGAAATTCTGGATGTCAAACAAGGCGGAGAATATGAAAACATTACCTCTGACTCTCTTGCTCTCGCACGCGCCGAATATGAAAACTGGAAAAACTGCAGACTGTCAGACTCCATTTCAATCACTACAAAATTATGCCCGTTTGCCGATGTGAACATAAAAGTAAGTTATCGCAGAAACGATTCCAACGAAACGCATCAATATATTGTAAAATCAATCAGTCACGATTTAAGCGGCGCCACTACAACATGGAAGCTAATGAGATTTTATAGTTTGTATAATAAATAACAAAAGGGGTGATTTATTGGAAAACACATCGAACTATCAATTAAACAAGCCCGCACAAGATGAAAAAGTCAATGTCGGGCTGATAAACGATAACATGGATATTATCGATCAGGTATTACAGGAAAACCGCTCTGAATTAAACGCCCATACATCAGATGCCACTATCCACGTTACCCAATCCGATAAAGATAACTGGAATAAAGCAAAAACAGAGAAATCCGGGATAAATGGCAACATAAGAATTCATGATGAAGAAATAACGGTGTATGTCCATCCGGCAGGGACCAACCCGCACGGAACGACCAAAAGTGATCTTGGATTAGATGCGGTTGAAAACAAATCTTCTGCCCAAATTCGCAGTGAGATAACAAAGGGAGATATTACGAATGCTCTTGCCTATATCCCGGATACACCGGATGAGGTAAGCAGAAAAATTTCCGGGGCTGTTGACGGCATTACGGACGGACTCCAGGATCAGTTGCGCACAACAGAGATTACCGGAATTTTAGTAAGCGGATTACCGGACGGTCAAAAATCATTTTCTGATGATTGGACCGTTATCACTTCTGCGGATTCTGAGGGCAGATTATTGACTAAGACTTATACCGACAATTTCTCGAAATGTGTAACAGAACTCAAAAATTCTGAGGGACTTGTTATCGGCAGAATGACCAAAACATTTGACAGCGACGGTAAAATAATTGCTGACATTGAAATTAAATAATGTAATGCAAAGGAGAAACAAAATGGCAGAAGAAGATATAATTTTTGGCAAAAACAGACATTTTTTCGGTGGCATCGAACCATCAAACATGATTACTTTTTCGGCAAAGTCTGACTACCAGACAGAAACGGATACACTGACAGTAAAAATCAATGCAAAACTTCCTGACGATACAGTCATTGAGGGTCAGACACTGTGTACTATAGCAGGCGCTATCATCAGAAAAAGTACAACTGATTATCCCAAAGATGAATTCAGTGGTGATATGGTCGCTGCTATCACAGAAGATCAGGAAATTATTGACAGTACCGTCGTAGATGGAACCACTTATTACTATGCTGCATTTCCATATAGTACACAGGGCGTATATAACAGAAACAAATCAAACCGTATAGAAGTCACTCCGAAACTTGCTCCTGTACCGGAAACATATATATTTGGATATGATCTGGACAAAAATATCAGCGATCCCGACGCCCGTGTTTCCTACCCGTCTGATGTAGACAACGCCGATTTTTCACCTGCATTTATGGATTTTGATGCAGATACATTTAATTATGGCGGATGGCCGAGTGAAGGAATGTTCATGCCAAGACCTTGTATGATAAAATATGACGGTACAGTAGCAGAATATCTTGATCCCAATGATTATACAAAAACAACGGATAACACGGAGTCTCAAGTCGCAAATCCTGATTTCGAAGGAAATGCAATGATGGAATGGTCAAAAATATATACAAAGAGATGGACGGAAAATGGCATCTATCATTTCCGCTGTTCTAACACCCCCGTAGATGATGGATATGATTGTTGGTCAAATTATGATAAAAATGATAATCAGATTGAACATTTTTATACAGCAATTTATTTTGGTTCAAATATATCAGAGGAAAAACCAGATGGTACATATATATATAGAACAAGATCAATTTCCGGTCAATCAAATGCTGTAAACCAGAATTCAACTCATCATTATAGCAATGCGCAATCAAACGGCGATGGATGGAATCTGGAATTTTTAGCGGATCGATTATTAATACAGGATTTATTGGTAATGATGTCCAAAAGTACAAACAGCCAAGAAAAATATGGTTTCGGCAGATGTGCTCCCAGCAATCAGAGTGTAGTTCCGCAATCTGCCATAGGGCAGGGAACAATGGATTCTAAAGGGTTATTTTGGGGAAGCAATAACCCGGAATTTGGTGTAAAAGTGTTTGGTATGGAAAATCTATGGAGTAATCTATGGAGGAAAATTGCAGGATGGGGTGCTTATAAAGGATTTCATTACATTAAAATCACATGGGGAACTCATGATGGGTCTACTACATCTGATTTTAATCAAAACTCGACAGGTTATATACATCTCAAAGAAGAACCAAAAACGCCTAATACGTTGGGGGGATATATAAGTGGCACGATAGACTTAAATTTTGGGCGCCTCCCATGTATAACTGAAGGATCATCAACTACAAACGAATGTGATGGGCTATGGAGTAATGATGGCGGTACTTATGGTTTGCAGGCAGCAGTTGGGGGATCATATAAAAATTGGTATCATAATGGAATTTTCTGCGCAATGCTTACTTTGAATGGCAATACCCAAACTGTAGATGTTGGTTCCGCAATATCTTTCAAACCAATCAATAAAGGAGAAATCAATGAAACTTAAATACAGATATTCCGAAAGCACCATAAAACCAGAAATTCTCCAAATGAATCGCGATAATACGGTATATGTAAGAAAAGACATTGCACCCGAAGTACGTTCCTGTAATGAAAATAATAAAATAACTTACTGGACATATCAGGAAGCCTTATTAACCAGGGAAGAATTTCATTTATATGCTGCGGAAAACAGTAAGCAAATCATAACAAACCAGGAAAACAGCGATTATAACCAAATGGTCATTATGGAAGCCATTGCAGAAATATATGAAATAATTACCAATAGACGTCAGGAGGATGTTCCGATATGACAGATTTATATGCAGCATTAATTATTAACAAAAAGAGATTGTTTGACACTGTTCCCGCCGAATTACAGAATCTTGTAAAAGACAAGCTGAATGAACTCGGATATGATACCAATGGGAATCCTCTGTCAGCCGATCAATAATAAATACCAATCAAATAATACGAAGAAGGAAACAAAATGGCTTATTACACAAACGAATACAGCAATTTCCCACATGAGCTTATGCCATTGCATCATTTCAAAGATGTTGATGATTCTGTCGGTTCTCTGGTAAATCAGATAAAGATATTACAGTCACAGGGTAAATACGACAAAGTAAACGAAATTATACAATCAAATAAAGACACCCTCGGTCAATATTGTTTCGGTGCAGAACTTATCAACAGATTAGACGAAGAAATCAGAAATCTTGAAATTTATGCAATCTACAAAAGGCAGAATATCTATTACACGGAACAAGAACCCGAATTGGTTGAGAATTTTGATGTTTGGATTGGAGGGAGTGATGATATACTGACATGAGGGATAGAAAAACCAAATTTCCGCAATATATTGATGACCGAATATTTTTTCAGGATATTAACCTGACCCAGACGCCGATAATGAACTATTATTATTCATTACTGGATTCAGGCAGTTATGCAGAGGCTTCCGAATTTTTAAATCATTCGGAGGTCTTTTTTTATGGTGCGTGGCTGTTAAATTTATTGGAAGAACGGCTGCATGCCATAGGCGATTATTTAATAAAGCTGCCGCCCAAAACACCGCTTGTAAAATATCAGTCTGAATCCCCCGTCCCTGCTGACGAAGAAACACATTGGCTGTCTTCCGAAAAGGTTCCGGATGATTCCGGGGCGGGAACATGGAAAGCGGTTTCTGATTGTACATGGGAACAGTTATCTGACTATACATGGGAACAAATAAAAGATTTGAATGGAGGAACGATACATGGCCAGTGAAAATATAGTAGAACGCAAAATTTACAGAGTCTTAATTGACCAACTAAACAAAGTCTGGGAAAGAGTTTATTTTCTTACAAATGCAAAATCCGTCGACGCAGAAGACGGCGAAAATCTTGAAACAAAAGTCGGAGCAATCAAGGGTATCACAACGTCCACTACCGTTACGGAAAACGGCTGGGCTATGGACGCCAAAACGGTAAACGAAACGCTCACCGGAATCAATACCGAGATGTCGGCATTAAAAAAATCTGTAGCTGATGCCAAAAACGCCATTGCATCAGCTTTAACTTCCAAAGGCGTAACGACATCGGCAGATGCGAGCTTCAATACAATAATTGCAAACTTAAATAAAATAAATACCGGCTATAAGGGACAATCGGCAAACAGCATCGGTTATAAAGATGTTACATTTGAAGTAAAAAACAGAACCGATCCGTCTTCAAGCGGAGAATACACCGGGCACGGAAGACTCGATTACACATTAGCAATTAACGACAGATACGCTGCCATTATATTTACACTTCAAAATGACAGAGGAAATATCGGAAACAATTATGACACAATAAACATAGCATCCATAAGTGGAACTACTTATCGGGTTATCTATCAAATTAGTTCCAATTTCTATATTTGCGCGCTCACGGTTCCCAATCCGGGCACCAATATACGATTTATAATAGATTTTAATCAGAGTTCTTCCACGCAACAGAATAATTGTATCGGTCGGTTAAGAATATGGGGATTAAAATAGCAGAAAGGATCAGATATGCAAAAAATAAGGTTTCTCAACAGTAACAAAATTTTCGACGTAACATTAACTTTATATGGTGCCAACAGGATAAAATGTAAATTTTATTCGGAGCTGACGGACGCCGATAACGCCTCTTTCAGATGCGGCTTCCAAGAATTGAACGAAAACAATCTGAAAGTACAAGGTGATTTCAGAAAAATGAAATATATCTGCCAGAGATTAGACGAAAGAACCGTTATTTTTACATCGGATGAAAATGACAGTACGATCGAACCGGTCTCATACACTCCTGCACTCGAAGAAGCACGCCGGCTCAAAATTTCAGAATTGTCTGCAGCCTGCAGGAATATGATTATGAACGGTGTGGATATTATCATAAACGGGGAGTGTGAACACTTCAGTTATAAACAGGAAGACCAGATTACGATACGGCAATTATTTGATATTGCCACGGCGTCAAATGCCCCCGTATATTACCATGCCGATCATATGGCGTGTAAATTATACACGGTTGACGAGATCGCAAAGTTATATTCTGCGGCGATGATTCACAAAGCCCATCATCTGACGTATTTTAACCAGCTCAGATCGTATTTGGAATCACTGCATGACATAGAAAAAATCAATGCGGTTTCCTATGGGCAGGAGCTGACTGATGCGTATTTAAATGTGTATCAGGATGCCATAAAGCAGGTAAATGAAGCCATAGACAGTATGATAACAAAAAACAGGAAAACCGAATAAAAAAATACAGGGACAGCGGAGATCATTTCTCTTCTGTCCCTGTTTTTTACGCGAATACATCAGCGGCAGCACGCCGTTTCCGAGTAACCGCACCCCGCATAACTGCGGCGGTCTTCAAATGGAGTAGATGGGAGTCGAACCCATGTCCAAAAGCCTATTCCCTGTCCTTCTACTATCGTAGTCAGTTATTTCCATTCCCTCCGGCATACGAAAGCTGACATCCTTATGCCGTCAGTAGCTTCATGTTACGCCCGTATGCGCAAAGCTTAACACACGTCGTTTCCTGCATAGTCGATGCCTGGTTCCCAAGGTGCAGGTGCCCCGGGTCAGACAGCTGCCCTTAGGCAGCGTAAGCTAAATTATCGTTAGCGTTTATATTTATTGTCGTGATTTGACGCATCACCTGCGGATAGCTTCTCCAGCTGCAAAACCCCTGTCGAAACCTTTACTACCCCTCATTCAGTTGTAAATTGCCTTTTCTGATTCTTATTATATGCAACTTTACCGCCATGGTCAACCCAAATTTGCATTATGGCGCTTCAATTCTTTTTCCGCCTCCCGGCGCTGGTCTTTTTTCGCAATATCCTGCCTCTTGTCATACAGTTTTTTCCCTTTGGCAAGACCGATTTCCACTTTGGCGAGGCCGTTTTTGAAATAGACCTGCAGCGGCACAAGGGTATAGCCCTTTTCCGCGATCCGGCTCTCCATCCTGCGGATCTCCTGTCGATGCAGCAGCAGCTTTCTGACACGCAGCGGATCTTTATTGAATATATTTCCCTTTTCGTATGGGCTGATATGCATTCCGTATACAAACACCTCGCCCCGCTCAATGCGCACAAACGACTCCTTGACCGAACACTTCCCCATCCGCAGTGATTTCACTTCCGTGCCGTGCAGTGCAAGCCCCGCCTCGTATTTTTCCTCAATAAAATAATCATGGTATGCCTTTTTGTTATTGGCCACCGGCTTCATACTTTCCCTCGCCATCCCCTTATGCCTCCTGTGGAATACAAAAATCAACGGTACGGTTTCTGCGGTCCGTCTCCTTAACCTGTACGGTCAGCTTTTCGCCCAGTTTGTAGCGTTTCCCGGTCCGCTCTCCCACCATCTCATAATTTTCCTCGTCGTAATAAAAAAAGTCGCCCGGCAGATCCGCAGCCCGTATCATGCCTTCCACGGTATTTTCCAGCTCTACATAGACGCCCCATCCCGTAATCCCGGAAATCACGCCTTCGAACGTCTCCCCGATATGCTTCTCCATAAACACCGCCTTTTTCAGCTTTTCGGTTTCCCGCTCCGCTTCGTCGGCACGGCGCTCCATCTGCGAGGAATGTTTTGCCACTTCCGGTAAAATCCCCTCATAATGACTGATCCGTCCCTGTTCCAGTCTGCCCCGCAGCTGGTCTTTGATAATACGGTGAATCTGCAGATCCGGGTACCGCCTGATCGGAGACGTAAAATGACAGTAAAAAGAACTTGCCAGTCCGAAGTGTCCCGTATTTTCCGTTGTATACCGGGCCTGTTTCATGCTCCGCAGCGTCAGACGACTGATAAGCGCCTCCTGCGGCGTACCGTCAATCCTGCCCAGAAGCTTTTGCAGCTCCTTGGGGTGAATATCATTTCCCGCCAGCTTCAGAGAATAACCGAAATTCCGTATAAAAGCCGCCAGCGTGCGTATTTTTTCCGGATCCGGATTGTCATGTGTCCTGTACAGAAACGGCATCTCCTGCCAGTGAAAATGCTGTGCCACCGTCTCATTGGCAAGCAGCATAAAATCCTCGATCAGCTTTGTCGCCATATTGCGCTCATACGGCCGTATTTCCACAGGCTCCCCGGACGGTGACAGAATAATCTTCGTCTCGGGAAAGTCAAAATCGATGGAGCCGCGCTGCTTTCTCTTTTTCCGCAGTATGGCCGCAAGCCGTGCCATCTGTTCAAACATGGGAACCAGCTCCCGGTATTGTGTCGTCAGCGCTTCGTCGTTATCTTCCAGTATCTTTCTGACATCGGTATAGGACATCCGGCGATTGACATGGATAACCGTCTCCGCGATTTTATAGTCCAGCATCTGACCGCCTTGATCGAGCTTCATTATGCAGCTCAGCGCCAGCCGGTCCTCTCCCGCGTTCAGAGAGCAAATCCCGTTGGAAAGCGCATGGGGCAGCATCGGAATTACCCGATCGACCAGATAGACGCTCGTGCCGCGCTTTTTTGCCTCCCGGTCCAGCGCGGAATTCTCCTGCACATAATTGGCGACGTCCGCGATATGCACCCCCAGGCAGTAGACGTCCCCTTCCATCGACAGGCTGACCGCATCGTCCAGATCCTTCGCATCCTCGCCGTCGATCGTCACCATATCCACGTCCCGCAGATCCAGCCTGCCCGCCATGTCGGCATCCGTCACCGCCATGCCGGCGCGCTCCGCCTGATGCAGTACCCGTTCCGGGAACTCCAGCGGCAGGTCATATCCCTTGACCACGGACAGAATATCGACACCGGGATCGTTTACATGTCCGAGAATCTCCGTAATCCGGCCTTCCGGGTTTTTCCCCGCTCCGCCGTAATCCGTGATCTCCACAACAACTTTATGCCCGCTTACCGCTCCTTTGGAACGCTCCTGCGGCACAAAAATATCCGCCGTAATCCGCGTATCATCCGGCAGGACAAACCCGAACGTATTGTTTTTCTGATAAGTTCCGACGATCTGGCTCCGGCTTCGCTCCAGGATCCGGACGATCTCCGCTTCCTGCCGCTTACCGCGTCTGCCCGGCAGCAGCGCCGCCTGTACCGTATCGCCGGGAAAAGCGCCGTTTACAAAGGATTCGGGAATAAACAGATCTTCTTCCCGTCCCTCTGCCTCTACAAATCCGAATCCTCTCGGATTGCCGATAAAGACACCCGTGACATACTGTGCCTCAGGCTTCCTGTAGCGTCCCCGCTTTGTAATCTCCAGCTTTCCTTCCGCCAGCAGCTCATCCAGAACCGCTTTCAGCGCTTCCCGTTCCTCTTTCGCGGTCTGCAGAAAAACCGCCAGCTCTTTCTCCTTCATCGGAACATAGAGCGGGTCCTCCACCAGTTCGCAAAGCAGCCTCTTTCTGGCTTCTTTCCTGTCATGATCCATAAAATATCCTCTTTTTTTCCCGTATGATAAAAAAACACTCTTTTGCAAGAGTGTTTTTCAGTCTTAAATAAACCGTGTGTTCAAAACTGCCGCCAGTACGAAGAACAATACCGCCAAAACCTTTGTCAGTTTTACCAGCGTCCCTTCCATGGAGCGTCCTTTATTTCTGCCCCAATACGTCTCTGCCGCCCCGCTGATGGCTCCAAGCCCTGCGGATTTCCCTTCCTGCATCAATACAAGTACTGCCAATATAAGCGATACAATAATAAAAACAACTAAAAGAATGGTTCTTGCCACGCTCATTCTTGCACCTCCTAATGTGAAACAAGCACTATATTACCACAAAAAGGCAGGAATGGCAAGTGGTTTTTGGAAAACAGAACCGGATTCGCCGAAAAAACACCGGAGCGGACCGGATACCGCTCTCCGCCGGCATCTCACACGCCTTAATCCTGTGTCTTCTGAAACGGCTCCGTATACCGCGCATCCGCCCCGATTTCTTCTTCAATGCGCAGGAGCTGATTGTATTTCGCCACACGGTCGCTGCGGCATGGCGCCCCGGTTTTGATCTGTCCGGCATTGACAGCCACGGCAAGATCGGCGATAAAGGTATCCGTTGTCTCGCCGGAGCGGTGGGAAATCACGGAACGATATGCGTTTTTATGCGCCATTTCAATGGCTTCCATCGCTTCCGACACCGTACCGATCTGGTTGACTTTGACGAGGATTGCATTGGCAACGCCCAGTTTGATACCGGCTTCCAGCCGTTTCGTATTGGTCACAAACAGATCGTCTCCGACAAGCTGTACCTTTTTGCCAATGCGCTTTGTCATCTCCTGCCAACCGTCCCAGTCGTCTTCAGCCAGACCGTCCTCAATCGAGGCAATGGGGAATTTTTCAATCAATTCCTCATAATATGAGATCATTTCCCGGGTATCCCGCACAACCTCACTGCCGGTCAGTTTACTCTCGCCCGGGAAATGGTACATTCCGGTCTTTTCGTTGTACAGCTCGCTGCTGGCAACGTCCAGCGCGATCCTGATGTCCTCACCGGAACGATACCCCGCCGCGTCCACGGCTTCCACGATCAGCTCCAGCACCGCCTTCGCATCCGGCAGGTCGGGCGCAAAGCCGCCTTCGTCGCCCACCCCTGTGGACAGTCCTTTTTTGTCCAGAATCTTTTTCAGATTATGATAGATTTCCGCGCAGATGCGCAACGCTTCCCGGAAACTGTCCGCCCTGACGGGCATAATCATGAATTCCTGAAAATCCACCGTATTGGAAGCATGCTTGCCGCCGTTTAAAATATTCATCATCGGCACGGGCATCAGTTTTGTGTGAACACCGCCCAGATATTGATACAGCGGAATCCGCAATGAAGCGGCGGCGGCTCTCGCCACCGCCATGGAAACGGCCAGAATGGCGTTCGCACCCAAATGGCCCTTATTGTCCGTGCCGTCGGCTTCCAGCATCAGATGATCGATCTCCAGCTGATTCAGGCCGTTGCGTCCCAGTATCTTTTCTTTGATCTCCGTGTTGATATGGTGCACTGCACGGGTCGTCCCAAGGCCGAAATAACGCGGTTCGCCGTCCCGCAGCTCCACTGCCTCAAACCGTCCCGTGCTCGCACCGGAAGGCACCGCTGCGCTGCCGCCGTAACGCTCCTTTGTTATCGTATCTGTCAGCGTCACTTCCGCTTCCACAGTCGGATTGCCTCTGGAATCCAGGATTTCCCGCCCGTGTACATCCGTAATCTCCATGTATCGCTTCATTCTCATACCTCCAAAAATCTGTTTTCTAGAAGTATGTCCGAAACAGGAAATTCTATCCTGCGCTTATTTGTAATTTAATACCACACGCGCTTTGCATTGTCCGTCCATGATGTATTCGTCGGTTCCCCGTCGCCCTTATACGTAGTCCGCTCTTTTACAAAATCCGGAATTTTGTCTTTCAGCATACGGAAGGTGGATGCATAACTCTCACCGTCCGACTGGCTGCTCTTATAAACAACCGTCACCGTATACTCATAATCCAGCACACCGTCCGGCACCCAGAAATCCATAAAGCTTTCCGGATAAAGGCTCCCGATAATCGTCTCGATCTCCTCTCTGTCGACAAACGATTCTTCCACAGTGAAATTGGAATACGTATACTTGTTGCCGAACTCATCTTCCTCCACATACATGTCATAAAATTCGGAATTGTTGTTCTGTACGATAATCTGCTCGATACTGTCGGGGTTCACATAGCGGTCCTCATACACACCGCTCTTTTCCAGCAGCGCGATGGTCTGTGTGAAGGAAGGATACACCGGCAGCGAAGCATAGACATAAACGCCCTTGTCAATATATTCCATGCGGATCTTTCCGCAGACAAGCTGTTCCAGTTTTTCCGTAAACGTAAACCGTTTCAGATCTTCCTTATATGCCTTTTCCAGCTCCGCCATCGTAAAGGAAACGTTTCCTCTGCCGCCGGAACCGCTGTCATAGTATATATGCAGCCGGTCTCCCAGATTTACCAGCGGCTCATTGTAAATATTGTAGTTTCCTATCTGATATGCGGGATCCGTCACAATGCTGTCCAAAAGCGCGGCTTCCTCCCGATATGCCACCGGGAACTGCCGGTACACATCTTTGCCGTTTGTCAGATGATACCGGATCGTCATATATTGGTACGATACGTCCTCCGTCTCTTGCATAATATCCCAGTTAGCCATACCGGCTGTTGCAAGCTGCAGCACGGGAAGTGTATTCGTGATATGCATATTGTCAAAAATGTAATCTTCCCTGCCCACACTGCTCAAATCTTCGTCATAATATTCCTGATAGCCGTCAAAGCCCACGGCAATGTCTTCCACCTGATCCACATCCGGCACATAGGAATCATAGCCGAACACATCAAACACAAAGCTGCACGCGATTATCCCCACACATCCGCCTGAAATCAGCAATGACTTCCAGCCGTTTTTCATACTGCGAATATCAAAGTCGTAGATTACTTCGATGATTCCGTGACAGAGCAGGACGCCTGCCAGTATACCAAAAACAAAGAACGCGTGGCTGCTGCCGGAAAGACCGTAAAACATCAGGCCGCCGCCCAGTCCTGCCAGCACGGTAACGGCGATTTTTATAACCGCTTTTGTCTTCGGAAACGCCATGGCCCTGCCGCACACTTCCGCCGGCTTTATCGTATAGCACCAGTATGCCAGACCGAACGCCACGGCGCCGACCAGCGCGATCGGCACAAGTCCCGCCGCCAGCAGGCCCCAGTCCAGCGTCCTGCCGACACTGTACACGGATTCTCCGTATATCGTCTCTTCCAGACGGATAAAGCGGACAATCGGAGAAAACATCCATTTTGACATGCGCGCCCCCGTCCGATAAAAAAAGCTGCGGAAAAATACACTCATATAACCGACCAGCAGGGAATATGCCAGCGCGTCGTAGAAAAGCAGCACAATCGTCCCCATCACTGTCACAATCAGATTACCGGTCAGCATCACCGCCAGAATGGCAATATTGTAAACGGCCAGATACAGAATCGCATCGGCGGCCAGCGCAGCACAGGCTTCGCCGACTGCTATGGCAACATTGGCCCCCATCGCCTGTGCCGCCACGAAACTCAGCAGCAGATTAATCAGATACGACAGAAAATAGATCACAAATCCATTGAGATAGACAGCGGCAAACCGTTTTCCCTTTGTCACCGGCACGCTCATATACATATCCAGCTTTTTCCGCTGATACATGTAGGAAAATCCCTGGATCGCCGCCACCGCCGCCAACAAGCCGATAAAAATGCTCCTGCCGCCGCTGAATCCGATCTGACGCGCAAACACCCTGCCCAGATAGATGTCCGTCTGTCTCGCCGTGATGTAAATCTTTTCCGTGCTGAGCGAGAGCGCCGTAAACACCGGCATGGAAAAAAAGAAAGCGAGAAACATAACGACAGCCAGCCACACCCTTCTTCTGGCATTTGTTTTTATATTAACCCAAAATGATTTTTTTGATGTCATAGCCCACAACCTCCGTTTCACTGATAAAGATTTCCTCAAGGGAAAGCGGCAGCGCCTCAAAGAATACCGTTTTAATGCTTCCGAAATAGTTTACGATCTCTTCCCGGCTGCCCCGCACCGTAAGCGTATACAGAGAACCGCGCTTCTCGGATTTCACAATATCCAGCCCCTTCAGTGCTTCCTCCTCCGACGTGCTGTCATCCAGCACGCACTGTACTTTCTGTATGTTACATTTCATCTCTTCCAGTTCCCGGGAGAGCAGCACGCCGCCCCGGTGCAGCAGGCCGACATGGTCGCATATATCTTCCAGCTCCCGCAGATTATGGGAAGCGATAATCGGTGTCATGCCCCGATCATCCATCTCCTTTGCCATCAGGCTCTTAATCCCCTGCCGCATCACCGGGTCCAGTCCGTCAAAGGTCTCATCGCAGAACAGATATTTCGTTCTGGCACAGATGCCGCACAGAATCGCAAGCTGTTTTTTCATTCCCTTGGAAAATGTCCTCACCTTGCGGCGTCTCCCCAGCTCAAAATTTTCCAGAAATTGATAATAGTGCAGCATGTCAAAGTTCGGATACACCCCCGCATAATACCGCCCCATGTCTTCCGGTGTGGCATTTGCAAAAAAATACGGCTCATCCGCAATAAAAAAGATACGCTCCTTTGCCTCCACATGATCGAACACCGGCATACCGTCTATCACGACTTCTCCCTTGTCCGGCCGAATCACGCCGCTCATCATCCGCAGCACCGTACTCTTTCCCGCGCCGTTTGTGCCGATCAGTCCGAAAACACTGTCCTCCTTAATATTGATATTCACATGATCTACAGCCTGAATATCCTCAAAAGACTTACTCACATCGCGAATTTCAATCATTTCCGCTCTCCCCTTCCTTTAACGCCTCCAGCATCTCTGCCCGGGAGACGCCGATTTCTTCCGCTTCCTCCAACAGTTTCCTGATCTGATTCAGGTATTCTTCCTTTTTCAGAACACAGAGCTCCTCATTATACGTAACAAAATTTCCTCTGCCTTTGATCGTATACAAAAACCCTGTCCGCTCCAGCTCCGCATACGCTTTTTGTATCGTATTCGGATTGATGGACAGCTCCATGGCAAGACTTCTGACGGAGGGCATCCTGCTGTCAGGTTCCAGAATGCCGTTGATAATCAGTTTCTGCAGCTTATCCACCACCTGCTCATAAATCGGTCTGGTATCTTTATAATCCAGAATAATCATAACCCTCTCCTTTCTTCGGGCTGCATACCGTACTGTGTTTAATATGTGTACTATGAATGCTAGTACACTAATTATAGCAAAAATCCGGTATTTGTCAACAAAAAATTCCGCAGAGTCCGAATCATCAGACTCTGCGGAATCCGCTGTTGTTCCGGCGGCAGCGCCGAAATATTTTTCAGGGAATTAGCAAATCCCAGCGCCTGTCCGTATGCATTTTCAATCGGATTTTCGATCTGAGAAGCATTCTCATACGCGGCTGCCACATGGTAAATGCCAACGCGAAGCGATAACAAAACCGGCCCGATCAATAAAATCCGTCGGCCCGGTTTCAAACGGCACCGGTGCTTTCTGTCCGCTCCGGCGCCGCCTCTGTCTCTATTTTCTGATCAGCAATGACTTTCCTGTCATTTCCGCGGGCTGCTCTTTCCCCATAATCGCAATCAGCGTGGGAATGATGTCCGCCAAGCATCCGCCCTCCCGCAATGTGTAATCCGAATCATAATTGACGAGAATAAACGGTACCTGATTTGTCGTATGCGCCGTAAACGGTGCGCCGGTCTCATAGTCTACAAGCTGCTCCGCATTACCATGGTCCGCGCAGATAAAGAGTACGCCGTCCGCCTTCTCCACTGCCTCCACGGCTCTGCCCACACAGGTGTCCACGGCCTCCACGGCCTTGATCGCCGCAGGCTCCACGCCGGTGTGTCCCACCATATCGGGATTGGCAAAATTGATAATAATCACATCATATTTTCCGGAGCCGATCGCTTCCGTCAGTTTGTCACACACTTCAAATGCGCTCATCTCCGGCTTCAGATCGTATGTCGCGACTTCCTTGGGAGAATTGACAAGCACGCGCTCCTCTCCCTCATTCGGTTCTTCCACGCCGCCGTTGAAAAAGAACGTGACATGCGCGTATTTCTCCGTTTCCGCGATTCTCGCCTGTTTCATACCGTTTGCCGCCAGCCACTCGCCGAATGTATTGGTAACGGCAATCTTGTGGAATGCCACTTCCTTATTCGGAATCGTCGGATCATAGTCGGAAAAGCATACATAAGTCAGATCCAGCCTGCTTCCGCGGTCAAAACCCGAGAAATCATCGTCGCAGAACGCATGGGTGATCTCTCTTGCGCGGTCGGGACGGAAGTTGAAAAAGATCACGGAATCGTGTTCGGAAATTACCGCCACCGGCTTTCCGTCTTTTTCCACAACCGTGGGTTTTACAAATTCATCCGTCTCGTCTCTGTCATACGAAGCCTGGATGCCGGCCGGACCGCTCCCGGCTTTCAGTCCTTCGCCCTTTGTCAGCGCGTCATAGGCAAGTTTTACCCTGTCATAGTTATTGTCCCTGTCCATTGCATAGTAACGGCCCATAACGGACGCAATCTGCCCTGTGCCGATCTTTTTCATTTCGGCTTCCAGCTCCTGCGCATAACCTTTGCCGCTGGCAGGCGGTGTATCCCGTCCGTCGAGGAAGCAATGCACATATACCTTCTCCAGACCGTTGCGCTTTGCCAGCTCCAGCAGGCCGTAAAGGTGTGTATTATGGCTGTGTACGCCGCCGTCGGACAAAAGGCCGAACATATGCAGCGCACTGTCATTCTTTTTGCAGTTATTGATCGCATCCATCAGGGCAGGATTCTCAAAAAACGTACCGTCCTGAATCTCCTTCGTAATCCGCGTCAGCTCCTGATATACGATACGCCCCGCACCCATATTCAGATGTCCCACTTCGGAATTACCCATCTGTCCGTCGGGAAGCCCTACCGCCATCCCGCTGGCATTTCCCCTTACAAAAGGACATTCCCGCATCAGCCTGTCCATCACAGGCGTCTCTGCCTGCGCCACGGCATTGCCGTCTGTCCTGCTGTTTAAGCCATAGCCGTCCAGAATCATAAGCACAACCGGTTTTTTACTCATACTCTCTTCTCCTTTATCATATTTATGTCATTCGGGCCAGAGCGCCCGTTTCATCCTGTAACCGCAATTATTATACACCGTCCGGCGCGCCGGCGCAACATTTTTGAAAAATCCCTTGCGCCCTATTTCAAAAAATGTTACAGTTCATCTGTTACCGTTCCATCCCGCTTATAACAGAGAGGCAGCACGATGATAACATTGTTGGTTCATTTCCTGATTCCTGACAGAGAGAATACGGATTCCCCTGCCGTCCGCCGGAAATACGGTGTGGTCAGCGGCGGTTTCGGCATTTTCCTCAATATTCTTTTGTTTGCATCCAAATTTGCGGCAGGGCTGTTCAGCGGTTCCATCTCCGTCATTGCGGATGCCTTTAACAATCTCTCGGATGCCGGTTCCTCCATTATTACCATGATCGGATTTCAGATCGCGGCACAGGAGGCCGATCCCGATCATCCCTTCGGCCACGGCAGAAGCGAATATATTTCCGGCCTGATTGTCTCCATCATTATCCTTGTCATGGCAGTGGAACTGATCCGCTCCTCCGTCTCCAAGATCATCCACCCGGAACCGGTTGCCTTTACGCCCATAATTCTGATAACGCTGGTATTTTCTATTCTCGTAAAGCTCTATATGTATTGTTACAATAAATCCCTGAGCGAAAAAATCGCTTCCGCCGCCCTGCGCGCCACCGCAACGGACAGTTTCAGCGACTGCCTGGCCACCGGCACCGTTCTGGCTGCCGCGGTTATCTCGCAGCTTTCCGGCTGCCAGATCGACGGCTGGTGCGGTATCCTCGTCGGCATTCTGATCCTCCACGGCGGCTACGACGCCGCAAAGGACACCATCAGCCCCCTGCTCGGGCAGGCTCCCGATCCCGAATTTATCCGGCGCATCACCCGTATCGTCACCGAATACGACGAGGTGCTTGGGATCCACGATCTGATCGTCCACGACTACGGGCCGGGCCGGCGCATGATCTCTCTCCACGCAGAGGTGCCCGCAAAGGGCAATATTCTCGCGCTCCATGATACGATTGACAATATCGAAAAACGGCTGCAGCGGGAACTGCGCTGTTCCGCCGTGATACATATGGATCCGGTGATGAACGATGATGCGGAAACAATGGCCTGTAAAACGATGGCTGCCGATGTGCTGTCACAGATCGACGCCGCATTGACACTCCACGATTTCCGCATGGTAAAAGGCACGACACACACCAATCTGATCTTTGATGTCGTCGTGCCCTATCATACCGATTATACTGTCGAACAGTTGAAAGAGGGGATTGAAACGCGGCTGCGGGAAATCGATCCCGCTTACTGCGCCGTCATTCAGATCGATCATCCTTAGCCGGCGGCGCGGGAATATACTGCTCCGCTATCACATCCACCTCGTCATACGGCAGCAGAAATTCAAATGTCCCCGCAGCCCGGCCCGCAATGACCGACGCATTGCAGATAATATGAAAGCCGTCTGCATCGGTATACCATGTGGCGTCCGTCAAAACGTCTTCCAGATGATTGGCGTAATCATCATTTACGGAAATTTCCCATTCCGGTTTCTGAATCTGTTCTCCCATATACCGGACACTCTCCGAACGGATTTCGTCCAGATCGGACGCCGCATCCGCAAGTGTCAGCCGTTCTCCCGTCCGGCTGTCGAAATTATAGGCCACCCGCACAAAATTCCCGTGCGCCCCTCCGGTATATTCATAGCTGTCTTCCACAATGCAGATCATCTGCTCATCCGCCCGCGCCACGCGATAGGTCAATCCCAGTTCGAAGCCTGTCCATTCCCCGTTCCCGTCTTCCGCCTCTTGCTCCGGCCGGCTGGCTGCCATCGTCGCAAGCGCCGCTTCCCGATACTGTGCAACCGTATCGCCGTACGAGAGCCGGCGGTCGGCAAAAAAGCCGTTGACGGCTTCTTCCGCCTCCTGATTGTCCGGTATGACAACCGAAACGCTCTGTGACCGGTTCCGCAAAAGCAGCATGTTGTCGGTATTTTTCGTCTGCTGCTCCGAGACCCGGCTCACCTGCACCCGTATCCCGTCCGCCGTTTCACTGTCTGCCTGTTCGTCTGCCGCCACACCTGCACCGCCGCTCTCTCCGGCCTGTGATCCCCCGGCTCCGCTTTCTTCGCCTTCCATCACATCCTGCAGCAGAGAATCTTCCTCCGTCCCGCCGCTGTCTTCCCCGCCGCAGCCGAAAAGCACAAATGCCAGCAGACAGCCCAGTAAAAGCGGCAGCGTTCTTTTGTACGGTCTGATTTTCTTTTTCATAGTTTCTCCATTTCCCATCTTCACGCCCACCGCACGATAACGAGAAGGGCGCCTTTTTTTACCGATACTTCCGCCTGTTCCCCGATAAATTCATTGCTGATCCCCACGGGAAACGCTTCGGTCAAAACCGCCTGATCCAATCTGTACCGCAGTCCTTTTTCTCCTACCCCTTCCGCAGTCCCACCTACGGCAAAGACGGAGAGCATTCCCTCCATGTCCTCCCGAAACGTAAGCGATTCGTTTTCGATCAACGTAATCATCGAACAGCTGTCCCAGATATAGGCGGAGGCGCCTTCCTTTTTCAGAAACAAAAGGCATTGCAGATTGGCCAGCGTATGCTCCAGCCGCCCGCCAAGCGCGCCGTAGAGATGAAACTCCCGGTATCCCTCCGCAAGCCCCAGCCGGAGCGCCGCAAGTGTATCGGTATCATCTTTGACAGGATTCAGGGAAATCATACGCTGTCCCGGCCCGATCTGCGCCCGGTTGTCCTCTCCCAGAGAATCGAAATCGCCGATCACGACATCCGGCTCGATTCCGAGCACCTGACAGTACAGATAGCCGCCGTCCACCGCGATCACCAGATCCCCTTCCCGTTTCTCCGGTATTTCCGCAATCTCCAGATCCCCTGCGCAGATCAGGATACATTTATTCTTTTTTTCCGTCCGTACGCCGTCGTCCATTTTTCCCGTCCCTCATCTTTCTAAAAGCGAAATACAATCCCGATGACAACGGCGAACAACAGCCAGAACGCCGGGTGATATTTCTGGAGCTTTTTCACCTGCAGCAGACCGAATACAATCACGCAGAGGACGATCGTCTTAACGGCAGGCACATATCCGCTTTCTGTCTGTGTAAAAAGCGAAACCCTGCATACACTGTACACCGCAGAGGCAATCAATGCCGTTACCGCCGGGCGGATACCCGCAAAAGCGCCCTGCACGAATTTATTTTCGTTAAAGTTTTCCAGAAATTTGGCCACCAGAATAATGATAATGATACTTGGGATCACCAGACCGAGCGTCGATACCACGCCGCCGAATGTGCCAAGCGTATGAAAACCCGCATATGTGGCCATATTCAGCCCCAGAGGCCCCGGTGTGGATTCACTGATCGCAATCATATTGGTCAGATCTTCCATCGTATACCAGTCAAACTTTTTCGTCAAATCCATCAGATACGGCAGTGTGGCCGGACCGCCGCCGACGGCAAACAGGCCGATCTTCATAAACTCCCAGAACATCTGTCCCATCAGACTGTAATTCATACCTTTTTCCCTCCCACCGTATAGACAAAAATTCCGACAACGGCCGCCAGGATCACGATGCAGACCGTGGGAATGTCCACAAACATCGCCAGCAGAAATGCCACGGCGCAGACCACAAAGCAAAACGCGTTTTTCAGGCTCTTTTTCGCCAGCGTAACGACGGTGTTCAGCATCAGCGCACAGACAACCGCGCGCACACCCATCAGGGCATGCTGTACCCATACATTCTCAATAAACGCCTGCAGGCAGATGGCAACCAGTGTGATAATCACAACCGACGGCGTAATCATCCCCATTGTGGACACAATCCCGCCCATAACACCCTTTCTCTTATATCCGACATAAGTGGAAGTATTCACCGCAATAATCCCCGGCGTACACTGCCCGATCGCGTAACAGTCCAGCAGATCTTCCTCCGTAATCCAGTTCTTTTTTTCCACCAGTTCATATTTCAGCATGGGAAGCATCGCCAGTCCCCCGCCGAAAGTCAATCCGCCAATTCGCAGAAACACAACATAAAGCTGCCAGAATTCATTCATGCTCCAACTCCTCTTTTCCCTTCCTTTTCAGTATTGCCATATAACTTTTACCATCATAAACTATTTTGGCGGATTCTTCCACCCTTTGCAGGAAAATAATATCACTCTCCTGACCGCCGAAAATCAAAATTTCTTTTTTCCGTTCGTTACCATTCCGGGCGGAATATTGTATAATACAAGACAGGCAGCTCCTGTGCCGCATTCCAGAGATCGGAGGTAACAGCCATGCCGGCATCCAGCCAATCGAAAACCGGATATTTTATCCCCGCCGCATCTTCGTCCCTTTCTATCCCGTATCGGATTGAAAAAAGCAGGCGCAAAACCGCTGTCTTATCCCTGCAGGATGATTTGACTCTGCTGCTGAAAGTTCCGCTCTCGGTTTCCTATGCCGATGCAAGACAAATGATGTGTGAAAAAGAGCGGTGGATTCTCCGAAAATACACACAGATGCGGAACGCACAGGCGTCGGCGCCGCAATCGGAACTGACGGATGTACAGCGAAAAGCGCTGGAGGGGCGTTACCGGCAAGCCGCGCGGGAATATTTCGCCGCAAGAGTCGCCTATTATGAAAAGATCATCGGTGTCACCCACGGCGCCATCGCCATCCGTGACCAGAAAACCCGCTGGGGAAGCTGCTCCGCAAAGGGAAACCTGAATTTTAACTGGCGGCTTATGCTGGCGCCGCCCCGTATTCTTGACTACGTGGTCGTACACGAATTGTGCCACAGAAAAGAAATGAACCATTCCAAAGCGTTCTGGAACGCCGTTGAAACGGTTCTTCCCGATTACAGAGAATGCCGGAAATGGCTGAAAGAAAACGGCAGGACACTTGTCCTGTAGTTTCTACGATTCCTGCCCAATCGCAATCTGACACATTTTCATTGTCGTCAGCGCCGCGGCATGGCTCTCCGGCGTAACGCCCGCGCAGCAGGAAGCATCCACGGAAATCGCCGCTTCCGGCATGGCAGCCTTTAACAATAACGCATTGCTGACCACACAAATATCCGTACACAGACCGACCAACTCGATTTCCAACGGTTCTCTGTCGTTTTCCTCCTGCAGAAGATCCGCCAGCACAATGCTGCCAAATGCAGGCTTATTGATAATCACGGCCCCTTCCAGCGCTCTGGCCACTTCCGGCTGCAGTTCCCACCCCTGCGTGCCCTCGATGCAATGTTTCACCGGCAGATGCCTGCCTTCCGCCGTCTCCAGATAATCCTCCTGATGCGTATCCCTTGTGGCATAAATATTTTCCGTCCGATATTGTCCGATCTTTTTCACCACATTGCCGACAATGTTCCGTGCCTCCGCCGTTCCCAGCGCACCGTCAACAAAATCATTCTGCATATCTATGACAACCAGTATTTTTCTCATCTCGTTCGCTCCTCCCGTACCGTTATCGTTGTTACCGTAACACACATATCTTTTCTTGTCAATTCGCGGAAAATCCGATACACTGTAATCAAGTATCGTTAAAACCGGAAAGGAACACTCCATGCATGAATATCTGATTCCCTTACATATGATCTATGCCCTTTCCCCGCTGATTACCGTTCTGTTTCTCATTCCGTACACGCTCTATCAGCGACGCCGCTATGGGGAAATTGTCCTTCGGCGCATGGCCGTAATGTATACCTTTATTTTTTATCTGATCTGTATGTATTTTTATATTATCACGCCGCTGCCCACTTTTGCCTATGTACAGGAACATCCGCTTGCCGTGCGGATACAGCTTCATCCGCTCGCCTTCCTGTATGACATCAAAGAACAGTTATACTGGATTATAACCGGCACCGGCACTGTCAATATCTCTCACTCCGCCTGGTTC
Source organism: uncultured Lachnospiraceae bacterium (assembly GCA_910585205.1). Taxonomy (GTDB): domain Bacteria; phylum Bacillota; class Clostridia; order Lachnospirales; family Lachnospiraceae; genus VSOB01. The sequence continues at coordinate 295 of CAJUCC010000028.1, read as the reverse complement.
CAGATCGGCGGCAATCTGGGACTGTTGTTTCCTTTTGGCGTCTATATGCGCTATTATTTTCACCGCAGCCTCCGGCAGACTGTCATGCTTTCCTTTGCGTTGTCCCTGTTCTTTGAACTGACACAGCTTACCGCTCTGTATGGCATCTATCCGGCTCCCTATCGGGTTTTTGACATCAACGACCTGATGTTTAATACGATCGGCGGCGCGCTCGGATACCGCTTTGCACCCCGGATTACACGCCGCTTTCCCCGCATTCCGCAGGCTCTTCATAAATAATAAATATTTTTTTCAT
>CAJUCC010000027.1 GCA_910585205.1 uncultured Lachnospiraceae bacterium | reverse complement strand
GTATAGCTTTTCATAACCCGTTCCGCCTTTCTGGTTTGCAAGGGCGATTACCTTACATTTAGACATCACGGTTTACCTCCTTTCCTGAAAAATTTAATAGCCACTCCGCATAAGACAGAATGGCTATGTATGGGTTTTGGGCAATAAAAAAAACCGACTGATTCTCGTTTTGAAAATCAATCGGCTAAATATTCCCATTAAAACTTGAAAGGTCTTATTCTTTTTGGTTTAAAAATCATATACGCTTTTGCAAAATCATAATTGTTTCTTTATTAATGGTTTTAAATCCTTGCACAGAAGTGTCAACATAATTCTTATTTTTTATTATGTTTCTCCTAAAGTCATACTTCATATCCATGCCATAACAATCTGCCAGTTCTTTTAATATCAAATGAAATGGAAACTCCATTTTATGAACATGTCGATTACCCACTGTAAATACCAAAAGTTTTCCTGGTTTAATAATTGGCTCTAGGTTTTTAATTACTTCCGAAAAATCTATAACAAAACTTGCTACTTTTCTTGCTTTATCGGTCATTCCATCAGATAATAAACATTTAAAAAAATCACTTAGCTCTTTTGAAGATTCTAAAATTCCACTTTGGTCAATATTATCAAGTGAATACTTAATCCCACCAAGACTATCACGATCAATCTTAGTTAAGCTCGCAACCATATCTTGACTAATTAATTCATGAATATCTGTTAACGGTATCCACCTTAATGGAAGAACAGAATACTGTCCATAAGTTATTGTAGTCGCATTATCTCCATATGGTGGTGATGTGATAACTAAATCAATACTATCTTTTGCAAAACGTCTTCTATCAGATAAAAGAGTTTTAGAATCCCCAAAATAAAGCTTTGTCGTTTCCTTTTTCCTCAATTTCTTAAATTCTAAAATAGCATTAACATTTGCTAATAATTTTTCCTTAAAACTTTTTATGCAGTCATAATTTGTTGCTTTTATAGTTTCTTCGGTTTTAATATGCAATTTGAAAGTACTAGTTCTAGCATTATCAGCTTCTTTTGCAATTTCTGCAAAGGTTACCCAAAAAAATCTCCTATACTTTATATCTGTTTCTTGAACTATACAATATCTTATTTTACTTAAATCTCGTATTACATATGACTTATACCATTTTTCAATACCCTCAAACCAATAATTCTCTACTTTTTGATGGGATTCGAAATCTATCCTTTGTAATAATTGATTCACTTTTTCTTGCAATGTACTGACTGCATATCTCTGCATTTTAGTCAAAACTGTTAAGTATGATAATGGATTGATGTCAACTCCTATTACATTTAACTGTCTTATTAATCCTTCAATCAAAATTGTACCTGATCCCATAAATGGATCTAATACATTACAAATATCTGGATCATTTTTTAAAACCAAATCAAAAATTTCCCCTTGCATATTAGGCACCATTACTGCAGGATATTTAATCATTGAATGAACATGCTCACGCCGATCATTCTTTCTAAAATCCCAATATTTTTCAACTGTCTCTTTTTCTTTTATATCATCGATCAAATCAGCTACAGCCACTTAAATGCCTCCTTTTCTTCATATTTCAGACTGGAAAGCAATTCTTAATAAATTCACATCCCATATCTTGACAATGCTTTTTCCCTTTGGTTGAATCAATAGTTGTTATCTTTTCATAATTAGCTTTACGAATAATATCATGACAATGCTCCAGTTTTTTCATAAAGCTATCTTTATCAGCTTGTATTATTGGTATCCGTGTAGGATTATTATTATTAAAATCATAAGATTCAATAAAGTCAACTTTATCTCCAGTCAAATTTTCGTATCCAAGAACGTATACCATAAGTTGATTTTTAATTTGCTCTTTAGATAACACTTCCGAACTAGATTTAAAATCCACTATTGTCACAGTATTATTTAAACTATCTTTTACCAAATCTATCCTTCCATCAATAAAAAGATATTCATTAATGCTATAATCTATAATCTTTTCAGAAAACAGAATATTAGGAAAGTTTGATTGATTATTGATAATATAACTCCGAAGATGCTGAAATGCCTTTGTTTTCATTGCATCTACAAGTATCTCAGAACCATAGGGTAAATACAAATACTTCTCAACTATCCCCTGTATTGTCTGGTTATCAAAAACAGCTATTTCCTTATAGTGCTTATGTACAAAATCAAGCATATTATGCACGGAACGTCCATACCCCATCCTTATATTAAGTGGAGAATGAAACCCAAAAACATTTAACATCTCAAATTTAAATGGACAATCAAATAAATCTTTAAGCAAAGAAAAGTTAAGCGTAATCACCTCGTCCTCTGAAAACTTTTTATCCTGAGAAATTGGATAAACCGTATTTAAACATAAATCTTGATATGCATATAATGAATTCTTTGCTTCAACAAACGGTTGTGCAGGTTTTTTGTACATTTTTCCTGCACCATATGGTTGCGGAGATCTTGTCATAAAAAGAAACTTCTCACTTCTAGTTATACCCACATAAAATAACCTCCGAAAACTTTCTGCGTCATTTTCATATGCACTTTCGATACTGGGATCATTAAATATCCCCCATGCACTCGTTCCTCCTGGCCTTCTCGGTGGGAAAATAGCATTTTGAGTTAAAAACGGCAAAAAAACAACTGGAAATTCTAAACCTTTTGACTGGTGATATGTCATAATGCGCAAACTGCGTATAGTTTTAAAATTAGGAGACAACCACCCTTCTGGATAAATCGTTGGTGCATCATCACGAATAAAAGTTTGAAATGCCCGCAATTTATAAGTTGGCTTCATATCGAGATATATTTTTTCAAAGTCATTTATTATTTCAGTAAATTTTCCCCAATTATACAATGTCTTTTCATCTTGTGACTGATGAATCAATTGAAGATTCGCAAAAAGATTTTTAAGATTCTGTTGGATTGTATACTCATAAGCGTCTGTCTCATGAAAAAATGCGACAAAATCTATAATAGCTTGTTTTATTTTTTTATTGCTAAGTGAAGAATACTTTTCCCATCTTTGAACTAAATCTACCTCTATACATATTCTTGTCTTATCAAATGTTGCTTGATCATATGACGAAACCAAATCAAAAATCACATTAAATGTATCACAAACTACTTTTATCTCATCGGCTTCAAAAAGTTTTTGTGTTCCTTCTACAATGAAATCAATTTTGTTATCTTGAAGAGCCTTTATCAGTTCTGGAATTTTTTTTACAGAACTAACAAGGATGACCATATCATCATAATTAAGCCCATATGTCTTTTGATTTTTCGTATATGCGATTCCACGCAATTGTTTTATTTTCTTGATAATAAAATCAATTTCTGACTGCCTATCATCAAAATCATAAGCTATTATATCCCCAGTATCATAACTTTGGGTGTTATTACTATTCATTTGTTTGGTTAATCTGTTTTGATTATTTATTATCACTTGCCTAGCGACATCAGTGATTCCACAACTGCTGCGGAAATTAATGTCCAAATCTTCTCTATTTACATTACCATATCGCTTTTGAAATTCTTTAATATAGATCAAATTACTTCCCCGCCAATGGTATATGGTTTGATCATCATCTCCAACAACACAAATTTGAGTGCCTTTATTATAAAAATAATTGATAATCCTTTCTTGTGCATCATTCACATCTTGATATTCATCTACAATTAAATATCGAACTGTCGACATAATATATTGATCAAAACATCCATTTTCAAGTAATGTGAGTGTTTTTACTATAATGGATGTATAATCAAATTTACTTTTGGAATCCAGACATTGTTCATATTTTATGATATGTGACCGTAAAACAGCATCTAATTTTTCAATACCGTACTCCCTCGCAATATCTAAAAATGTTTTATAAGCGCTTATTGCTTCCTGTAGCTTATTATTTGCCATTCCTGGATATGCTAAATTATATGGATCACCCTTTTTTCGATGATACATTACATCATAAATCCCAATATCGTTTCGAAAACGTTTCATAAATAATCTTGTTTGAACTTCTTCTAACAACTCATAATTTTTATAATCATCACTGTAATTTTGAAGTAAATAATAGCAATAGCCATGAATTGTACCCACATACATATTGGCTAATCCTTCTAAACTGCTATTTTCTTTCTCAAATTCCTTATATATTTTTTGTTTAAGTGATGCTGCTGCTTTTTTTGAATAAGTAACTGCCACAATATTCCCCGGTTCTACTCCTGGCTGTCTTAATAAATTTAAAATTCTTGCAACCATAGTTGTTGTCTTTCCAGAACCTGCACATGCTACTATTTGTAGATTAGAATCAATTGTATTCACCGCATTTAATTGACTAGTAGTTAATCCCATAAAAACCCCCTAAAGTTTAGCAATTTTTATAATTATAACATTGTTCGATACTATTTTACAGAAAAAAGTGCAAATCGTCTTCACATATTTTCTATATCTTTTAGTACCTATTCATAATATTACACGAATCCAGGTCACAAACTCCACCCATCCGCCTAGTGTTATTTCGTCCATAATCCCCCATCTTGTCCACAAAATACGGTACAATCAACACCAAACAGCACTAAATAATGCGGCTTTCACTCTGTCCCCAAATTAGGAGACAAAATATTCCACGGCGTTTTCCGGGAAAAATTCCCTGAACTCGCCATAGAGCTGCGCCGCTAATGTCTTATTGTGCGCAATTACCAAAGTAGGCTTGTTCAGCTGTGCGATCACGTTGGCCATGGTAAAGGTCTTGCCGGAGCCGGTAACGCCCAGTAAAGTCTGAAATTGATTTCCTTTTCGGAAACCATTCACAAGCGCCTCGATCGCCTGTGGCTGGTCGCCGGTAGGCCGGTATTCCGAATGCAGCTTAAAATGATCCATAATCCTGTTCCTTTATACGCTTTCTGTTTCCGCTCTGTTCCCCGTTCGCTTCTGCAAAACTGGATTTCCATTATATCAGATCATTGCCGGTTTGTCTATACAGAAACAAAACATTTGTTCGTTTTCCGGTATTTTCCTGAAAAAAACAGGAGCATTCCCGTTTCCGAAATGCCCCTGACCGCTTATCGATACTCATTCACACTATTCCGCTCTCCGCACAACCCGTATATCATCATACCCGTTTTCCGCAAGCAGCTGTTTCTGTCTCTTAACATTCTTTTTCAACGGCTGAACGGTGACAATATAATCCTGCTGTCTGTACTTTGTTGCTTCTTCCAGAATTTCCACCATTTTTTCCGCATCCAGCCCCGATTCCAGCAAAAACGCTATCGATTGTTTCCGGTTCTGATATGATTGCCCGTTTTCGGCATACTTATCTTTTAAGATCGTGATAATCCGCTCAAATCCGATCGAAAAACCGCAGGCGGGAACCGCCGTGCCGCTGAATTTTCCAATCATCTCATCATATCTGCCGCCCCCGGCAATGGAAAAAGGATAACCTTCCATGCTGATCTCAAAGATCGGTCCGGTATAATAGGACATCCCTCTGACCAGCGTCGGGTCAAATACAATCTCCACATCGTGAGCAATCATCTTTCTGACACAGGTGATGATCGTATCCAGATTATCCACCGTCTCCCCGGCAATCAGCCCGTCCTTTTTCAGAAAATCACAGAATTGCCGGCAGGAAGATGTTTCCTGAATATCCCGGAACAGCGCCACATACTTTTCAATACAGGTTTCCGGATATTCCGCCTTTTCCAGTTCGGCACGGATGCCGTCCGCACCGATTTTGTCAAATTTATCGAGAATAATAAATATCCTGTCGTATTCCTGCGCGGAAAATCCGGCGTAAGCCGCCATTGCTTTCAGAATCTTACGGTCATTGATATGAATCCGGAATTTGCGGATACCGACTTCCGCAAAAATCTCCGTCAGCATAGCCGACGTTGCCGCTATCAGTTCGATCTCTGCCAGAATGGAGTCGTCGCCCAAAATATCAATGTCACACTGCATAAACTGGCGGAAACGTCCCTTCTGCGGCTGATCCGCTCTCCACACGCTTCCGAGCTGGAGCGCCTTGAACGGCGCCATCAGCGAATTGCTGTTATTGGCATAGTAGCGGGAAAGCGGCAGGGTCAGATCAAAGCGAAGTCCGGCGTCCGCAAAATCCGTCCCGGCTTCCAGTGCCTTCTGCAGCTTCGCCCCACGCTTCATTATCCAGAAAATTAATTTTTCGTTTTCACCGCCTTCCTTTCCGGTGATGTTTTCAACGCTCTCCATCACAGGCGTTTCGATCTGATTGAATCCGTATGTTTCATACGTTTCTTTTATCATACGCAGTACATGTTCCCGCAGTCTGACCTCATCAGGCAGATAATCGGGCATTCCCTTTACCGGTTTTTTATTAAAGCTCATAATCTGTTTCCTCTCCTGCACCCTGTATTTCCAGTCGTTCCATCGGCTATCCTTATTCCCCTGTCACCAGTATCTCCTTCGCCCGTTCCAGTTGATTGTCGTACCCGCTTTCCAGATACTGTTCATAATCCATTTCCAGTTCTTCGTCCGGCTCAATCCCGATACCGTGAATATTGTTTCCCTTGGGGGTATAATATTTGCTTGTCGTCAGCTTTACGGCGGAGCCGTCGGATATGGCAAGATATTTCTGTACGATTCCCTTGCCAAACGTCGTCGTCCCGAGCAGCTTTCCCTTTCCGTAATCTTTGATCGCACCGGCCAGTACTTCCGAAGCGCTGGCGCTGCCCTCATTCACCAGTACGACCATCGGCACCGTCAACTCGTTTTCTCCGTCGCAGTTATAATCCTGCCGCTTGCCCGCTTTGTCTTCCGTGTATACGACCAGGCCTTTGGGAAGGATGCGCCGCGCCACATCGATAACCGCTGCCAGATTGCCGCCCGGATTGTCACGCAGGTCAAGGATCAATCCGAGCATTCCCGAACCTTTGGCCGTGGCCATCGCATCGGTGAACTGATCCACCGTCACTTTGTCAAACTCCGTGATCCTGATATAGGCAATCTTGTCTTCCAGCATTTCGTACGAAACGGTTTGTTTCGGAACTTCCCGTCGTTCCACTTCGATCTCACGGGTGTCGGCTTCTCCCTCGCGCATAATAACCAGCACGACAGTTGTCCCTTCTTCTCCTTTAATCAGGCTGACCACCTTTTCCAGTCCCATGTCCTTCGTGTACTGGCCGTCCACACGCATAATCAGATCGCCTTCCTGCAGGCCGCTCTCTTCCGCAGGACTGTTCGGGAAAATTTCACCCAGACGTGCCAGACCAAGCTCCGCATCATACCGCACATATGCGCCGATGCCGTAGTAAACACCGTCCATCTTCTCCTGCTGCTCCTCCATTTCTTCCGCGGAGTAGTAGGCGGAATAGGGATCGTCCAGAGAATTGACCAGCCCCGCGTAAATACCGTCTTCCATTGTCTTGCTGTCAACCATATCAAGGGCATAGTTTTCTTCTATAATATCTTCTATTAGCTGGAGCTTTTGCATCGTCCGCGCACTGACAGCCTCTCCGCTGTCCGCGCCGGCCTGTGCATTGCCGCTTTGTTTCCAGACGGCTACGGCCTTCTGCCCTGCATACGTGGCGCCGACTATGATAACCGCCAGAAACAATCCTGTTATAAGTCCGTTGATAAATTTTCTTTTTTCTGACATTTTCCCCATTCCTGTCAATTCCTCTAATAATGATTGTATTCTCTACGATGACAGATAATTCCACGGACTTACATATCCCCCGTTCAGACGTACGCTGAAATGAAGATGCGGTCCCGTCGAACGCCCCGTAGAGCCAACCGCCCCTATCTGCTCCCCTCTTGCCACATGTGCCCCCTTTGACACATACAGCGCAGATGCATGCATATAAATCGTGTACAGACCATCCCCATGGTCTATCATCACATAATTTCCCATGCTGTTATTATATGTCGCCGCCACAACTTCTCCGTCATAAGCTGCCAGAATCGGGGAACCGCTCGGCGCCGCCATATCGATACCGTTATGAAACTGCTGCACGCCGAGTGTCGGATGAATGCGATTTCCGTAATCATCGGAAATCCGCTTGTATGACGGCGCGGGCCACGCAAACTTTCCGCCGTCATACCGGCGCCGGTTCGCTTCCTCCAACTGCTGCTTTTCTGCCGCCACGGCCTGTTCCAGCGAAGCAATGACCGCATTCTGTGCCGCGATTTCCGCTTCATACTCCTTTACGACCTGCGACTTGTTGCTGATGTCGGCATCATATGCTTTGATTTCCTTCTCTTTGGAAGCAATCAGCGCGTTGAGCGCTTCCTCTTCCTCCTCCACGGCCTCTCTGGCCGCATCCAGCACCAGCTTTTCAGCCTCCAGCTCCTCTTTGAAGGCGGCCACCTGCGCCCTGATTTCCTGATACTCCTCCAGCTTGCGTCTGTCATACGCCGCAAGCCTTTCAATAAATTCGGTGCGGTTTAGTATATCGCCAAAACTGTCCGCCTGGAAAAGCAGTTCCAGATAAAACGACTGCCCGTTTTCATACAGAAACCGGACCCGCTGCTTCATAGCCGTATACTGCTCCTCCTCCACAGCCACGGCCTCTTCCAGCGCCTTCTCCGTCTCCACGATCTCCTGTTCCTTTTCGTCGATCAGTTCCTTCAGTTCCGCAATCTTTTTCTGGATTTCATCCAGATTCGCATCCAGCTTTGCCACATATGCCTTGAGATCGTTTTTGGACTTTTCCAGATCCTCCACGAGCTTTTTTACATCGGTCAGTCCCGACTGCAGCGCCTGCTTTTGTTTCTCCGCCTCTCCGATGGCGTTCTGTTTTTGTTTGATGCTGTTTTGCAGCTTTTCCGCACTGGTATTATCCGCCAGACTCGTCAGCGAAGGCGTCAGCAGTCCTGTCAGCAAAAGCGCCCACAGAACGCATGCCAGTTTCCGCCGTCCTTTCTCCATATCGCTTTTTATCATCCGTTATACCTTCAAATGCTTTCTGACCGTCACAATACTGCCCAAAAATCCGATGCCCACACCAATGCCTACGGAAACCGGCGCCAGCGTGGAAAAAATCTCCTCCACCGGCACAAAATGTAAAAGCCCGGACAACATTGTAAACCGCTCGTTAATATAGACAATAACATTCGTGTAAATATAATAGATCGATACAAGCGGTACAACAGCGCCTAACAGCCCGATCAGAATTCCTTCTATTACAAAGGGGGAACGGACAAAGAAATCCGTGGCGCCGATATATTTCATAATATTGATTTCTTCTTTTCTCACCGAGATACCGATCGTCACCGTATTGCTGATGAGAAAGATGGAGACCGCCAACAGAATTACGATAATCCCCAACGAAATGTAGCCGATCAACACATTGATCCCGCCGAGCATATTGGCCGTTATCTCCGCACGATTTACCCGCCGCACGCCCTCCATCGATTCCAGATATGTGACGAGCGTGCTCTGCATCGATACGTCACTCAGATATATTTCATAATTCTCGGAATCCTCCAGTGGATTTTCCGTAAATCCGTCTTTAAATTCTCCCAGATATTCTTCGCTGAATTCCTCCCAGATCTCTTCGGCCGACCGGAAACGGATTTCCCGGACTTCCACACGTTTGGAAATCGTATCGCCGATTTCCCGAATCCGTTCCTCGCTGATCCCCTCGTCGAAAAATACCGTAATGCTGACCCCTTCCTCCGCTGTCCGCACAATATGCTGAAAATTGGTCAGGATGGCATAAAACAGGCCGAACAGGAACAGACACGCAGAAATGGTCGCAATCGATGCAAGGGAAAACCATTTGTTGCGGAATATGTTCACAAAACCCTGTCTGATCGTATAAAATAATGTACTAATCCTCATCGATATAACCGCCTTCTTTTTCGTCGCTGACAATGACTCCCTTTTTCATTGTCACAACCCGCTTTTTCATCGCATTTACGATCTCCCGGTTATGGGTGACGACAAGCACCGTCGTGCCATTCTGATTGATCTCTTCCAACAGTTTCATAATCTCCCAGGAATTTTTCGGATCCAGGTTTCCTGTCGGCTCATCGGCCAGCAGAATCGAAGGTTTGTTAATCAGCGCCCTTGCCAGCGCCACCCGCTGCTGCTCCCCGCCGGAAAGCTGCTTGGGCTTGGCCTTATATTTCCCCGCAAGTCCGACAATGGAGAGAATGGCCGGCACATTTTTGCGGATCTCTCTTGTCGGAACCTGTACGATTCGCTGCGCAAACGCTACGTTTTCATATACATTCCGGTCTTTCAGAAGGCGGAAATCCTGAAAGACAATGCCCAGATTTCTTCTGAACTTCGGTATTTTGCGGTGTTTGAGCCGCACGACATCCTCCCCGTTTACCCATACCCCTCCCGATGTGGGCGTCAGTTCCCGCAACAGCAGCTTAATCAGTGTCGATTTGCCCGACCCGCTGTCACCGACAACAAAAACAAATTCCCCCCGCCGTATTCTGATGCTGACACCGTTCAGAGCCGGTGCTCCCGTGGAATACGATTTGCTCACATTATCCAGAATGATAATGTCCTTTGCCTCGCTCCCTCTTCTCGTCCTCTTTCTCCCTGCCACTTCTTTCTCTCCTGTATATTTACTAGTAATCAAGCGTTTCCATATACTTCATATACTTTACAACCATCAGCGCGATTTTGAATGTAATCGCATCTTCAAAAACACGCAGATCCAGCCCGGTGCTCTTTTGCAGCTTGTCCAGCCGGTATACCAGTGTATTTCTGTGAATAAAAAGCTGTCTGGATGTCTCCGAAACATTCAGACTGTTCTCAAAAAATTTATTGATTGTCGTCAATGTCTCTTCGTCAAATTCATCGGGATTTCTGCCGTCAAAAATCTCTTTGATAAACATTTTGCACAGTGGTATCGGGAGCTGGTAGATCAGACGGCCAATGCCAAGCTCGCTGTAGGCGATAATATTTCTCTCGCTGAAAAAAATCTTCCCCACATCCAGAGCCATTTTCGCCTCCTTATAGGAGCGGCTCACCTCTTTGATCTCTCCGATAATTGTACCATAAGCGATATGTACATTTCCAATGCCTTCTTTTTCCAGACAGGCCACAATCTCTTCCGACCGTTTGTCGATCTCGGGATTGCCGTCCCCCTCCGCAATCTCTTTGACCACAATCACATTGTTTTCATCGACGGCCGTCACAAAATCCCGGCCCGAGTTTTCCTTATGGCTGCGGATAATCTCCAAAACATTGCTGTCTTTCCCGTTCTCCGCTTCCACCACAATTACAACGCGTCTGACATCCGTGGGAATATGCAGTTTCTTGGAACGACTGTAAATATCAACCAACAGCAGATTATCCAGCAGCAGATTTTTAATAAAGTTATCCTTGTCAAATCGCTCTTTATATGCAGTCAGCAGATTTTGGATCTGAAAGGCCACCATCTTGCCCACCATATACAGATCTTCTCCCGCGCCTCCCGCTACCAGTATGTACTCCAACTGTTGTTCATCGTATATCTTAAAAAACTGACACCCCTGAATCTCCTGGCTGTCCGCCGGAGAACCGACAAACTCCAGCGCCGGCTTCTCAAACTCGCTCATATTATCCGATGTCGCCGCCACTGCCTTTCCGTCCGTATCGATCACACTGAACTCCACCCGTGAGATCGCTTTCAACCCTTCGATCGTATTCTGCAAAATCTGATTCGAAATCATTTCCCCACTCCTTTACCGTGAAATTACGCATACTCCGCAATCGGCCGTACACATTCACTGCAGATTATTATGCATTCTGCATAATCTGACTCTCGAAGCTCCCGAGACAATTTTCGGAATCCCCGTCACCCTGTTTCATTTTAATATAAATCCACAAATAAATCTACAGTAAATCCGGTAAATTTTATGCATTATTTTTCTTTTTCCCTGATTTTCCGAAATTTCGCCTTCGGCAACCTGCACAATCCTATGATGTGCAAAAAGACGGAACCCTATCTTTCCGTCTTTTCCTGATTCTCATAACGATGCACTTTTCTCCGAAACAATTTCCTCTGCAGTTTTTTAAACAGCCTGTCTGTCTTTTTTCCTTCCGTTCGAAAAACAGAATATCCCTTCCGCAGACCAACCCAGATGTCCGCATTAATCAGTTTCCTGTTTTCACAGATAAACGCCTCCTGCATAGGATAGGAAAGCCGGGCCAGTATGACATCCGGCGCCTTATCGTTGATGTCATTGATAACCGTATCGGCATTCATGTCTGTATCCGCCTCTATGATATAGCGGCCTGCGATCTGCTGCATTCCCTGCTGCCGTTCCAGTTCTTCTTCCAGTACCGCCGCATCTTCTCTGTCATCCGACAGAAGATACAGCGTGTGCTTTTCCCGTATTGCCTTTTTAATCAGTTCATAAATAAAGCTGTTGTTTTCAGCCTCTTTCAGACGATTGCGGGCCGTAATCCCGGCGGCACGCAGAATATCCGCATCGTGATATTCCAGAATATCCATCGCTTCCAGCCATTGTTTCTGCTGCGCATCCCCCTCTGCCCGCATGAGTATTTTTGCAGAAACACAGGAGATTGTCCCGAGTGCCCCATGCTGCAGATACCGGTCAGCCATCTGCATTTTCTCCCGCAGTGTATAATCCCGCAGATCCAGTCCCAAAATATTGATTTTTCTCATGCTATCATTTTATATAAGATCACATCCGCCACCATGTACGCGATACAGAGCACAAAAGCGGCCACAAGCGGCGCCGTGATAATTCTTTCCTTCTTGTCATGACGGGTTGTCCACATCTCCTGCAGACGTTGTGTCCGCCGTTCGTTTTTGGCAATCCGGACAAGCACACAGCCGGCGATTGCCGTTCCCACTGCTGCCGGAACCAGCATAGCCGCAATGCTGTAAAGCATCGCCTCCTGCGTAAGCGTTCCTTCCAGCGCCGCCATCTGCGCCTCATCCAGAAAGGATTCTTTCTGCAGATACATACTACAGACACTGACTCCGTTAAAAATCACATGATAGATAACGGATGCCCACAGACTGCCCGTCGCTTCCACAAGCAGCACAAGCATAATTCCGATTACAAATGCATAAGCTGCCTGATTAAAATTCATATGTCCGACCGCAAACAGCACCGCCGAAAAAACGGCGGCCTGCAACAGCGTTCCCGACCTGCGGTATCCCCGGTAGACAATTCCCCGGTAAACGATTTCCTCGCACAGCGGCGCGTTGACCGCCATAAAAAAGAAAGCAACCGGAAAAGGAATCCGCAATATTTCTCCGCTCATCTCCATAACCGCATTTTCCACAAACAACATGGAAAACGAATTTATCAGCGTGGTAAGCGGCACGGTCAAAAAAGTAAACAGTATAATCATGCCGACAGTAGACCATCTGATGCGGTGAAATCCCGTCGCCTCTTTCCAGTCCTCCCCGGAAACGATTACGAATGCAAATGCCGGAACCACAATCAGAGCGCTGCTGACAATGAAATTCAGGATCATATTCAATGTAAAGACATAATGAAAAACAACCATTAATACTACAATAAGAATATGCAGTAGAATGGTTGTTAAAAAGAACCAATTTACTTTTTTGCTGTTCATCCTCTGTGCCTAGCTTTCCATCATAAAGTTGACCAGTTTGGTGATGTCTTCCGGTTCATAGGCAAGAATTTCCAGCTCTGCGATGGTTCCGTCGGAAAAGATGTTTGCCATGGAAACATACTGAGACAGTTTGGATTTCAGGTTCAGTCTGTCTCCTTCGCCTGTCACCAGCTCAACTTTTCCTGCGCAGCTGTCGATCACCTTAAAAAACTTATCAATGTCTTTGATATTTTGTACTTTCATAATCTCCTCTCCTTTCTCTATATCCAGATTATACATAAAATCCCGGAAAATGCAAGCTTTATTTTTTCCGGCTTTTTCCTATTCGGCCCGTTTGATGAGAATCGCCTTATCCGTAATGGTTATCTTTCCCGATTTTAAGAGGTGTCCCACGGCCCGCTTAAACTCGTTCTTGCTCATCTGCATTTCCCTGCGGATCACCTCCGGGCTTGCCTTGTCGTTAAAGGGCAGCGCCCCGTCAAAACTTTCGATCGCCGCCATCACCTTCTCCGCATCCGTTCCGATCTGCAGGTATGCCTTCTCCCGAATACTCAGATCCAGTTTCCCGTCTTCCTTGACGCCTGTCACCCGGGCGCTGATCCGGTCTCCGATCCGCACTTCCCCGTACAGTTCCCGTTTGGGAATCAGCGCGGAATAACGGTTATCCACCGCCACAAATGCCCCGAACTCCCGGCTGATTTCATATACGATTCCTTCCACCCGATCATCCTTATGATAAGAACTGTCCGTATCCAGATAAGGATAGACGTTCATTGTGGCACACAGCCGGTTACTCCGGTCAATATAAAGCGCCACAAGACAGGTCTGCCCCTCCCGTACTTTTTCCGTCTGCTCCCGGAACGGCAGGAGAAGATCCTTCTCCAGCCCCCAGTCGAGAAACGCGCCGATTTTGCCGATCTGCGCGACCCGCAGTTCAGCCACCCCGTGCAGCGTAATCAGGGGCATCCGCGTCGTGGCAATCAGCCGGTCTTTGGAATCCCGATAAAGAAATACTTCCGTTTCATCTCCGATCCCCAGCCCTTCCGGCACCTGTTTCCCCGGCAGCAATACCTTTTCCTCCGCCGCGCTTTCGGCGCTTTCTGCCAGATATACCCCGAACTCCACCTTTTTTACAACCACAAGTGTCTGCTTTTCACCCAACCGTAACATAACTTCTCCTTAAAACTATGCTCTGCCCGTAAATTCTATGACTGCAAAAGCTTCCTCCTGCCGGTTACAGAGCGTAATAACATAGCGGTTATCGCCCACCGCAACATACGGCACAATCACATCTCCCAGAAATGCCTGCTTTTTATATTCCACCCGCATCTGGCAAACGTCCGTCTCCGCCGGCAGAAAGCAGACGGCCATTTTAACATACCATGCGTTGTTGACATGGTGATTGCTGTCCAGATGATAAAACTGTACCCGAAAAGCCTCCCGCTGCTCTCCCCTCACCGCATTGTCAATCTTGCGGGGCGCATATGTCATCGGAAGTTTTTCAGACAGTACATACTTCTCCGTCATTTCCTGTGTCGCCCGCACCGGCCGCACAGTATCGGTGTCCAGAAGCGTCCAGACCGCGTTGGCATATGCCATCCGCTTACCGTCTTCTCTGTCCATCACATAATTCCGGTATCCCATAAATCCCTTAAAACCATAGGGGAATGTCCCGACGGTAATCCCGTCGCCGAGCTTCGGATATTCCTCCACCACAATCTGCCAGGCCGACAGCATCCACGCCATATGGCTCCTTTGCAGATATTTCACCCCGAGCCCGAGTTCCTCCGACTGAAATGTGCCACAGTCCTGAAAGTAATCCGTAATCGCAGAAAGTGTCAACAATTCTCTGCCGTCCGTCTCGCTGTAGCGCACCCTGCTCTGGAAACTGTACATCCGGTATCTCCTCCCCCTGTTTGTCTGTCCGCTTTTTTCAGCATATCATAAATAAAAGAAGTGTGCCAGTTTTTTCTTTTGCCGCTCCTGCCGCTTGCGGCGCTATCCGCGAACAATCCCCACACTCTCTCCCGCTTCCACCATACCCGGTATCACCACGGTACCCTGCCGGTCTTCCGCATCCGGTGATTCAATCCGTCCGATCAGTCGGTTTCCCGCCTGAATCCCCATGGAAACCGTATCCTGGCGCAGTGTCGTCAGCCGCGGCGTTACCATGCCGGCGGCACTGACTCCGTCATATCCCACGACGGAAAGATCGTCGGGGATGTGCAGGCCGGCTTCCCGCATCACCCGCATCCCGCCGACCGCCGTCAGATCATCCGGGTACAGAATACAGGTCGGCCTGTCGGGAAGCGCCAGTACCGCTCTGGTCAGCGCCGCTGCCCTCTCGCAGTCCCGATACGGACATGTGTACATATATGCTCCGCAGACCGGAAGCAAATGTTCCTTCATAAAACTTCTGTAAGCTTCCAGCCGCCCTCTGGTAACATCACCTGCTCCGCCGTGAATGCAGGCAATCTTTCGGTGTCCTCTGTCAAACACAAACTGCAGCATCCGCTTCATATCACCATAGTGATCTGAGGCAACATTGAGATGCCCGGAAACCGCATGGTCAATCGTTACAATGGGAACGTCCGATGCAAGCAGTTCCTGTACTTCCTGCATGGCATAATCCGCATATGCAACAAAAACGCCGTCAAACTTCATGTACCGGCACTGTTCCGAGAGGGAGTGGCGTTCCGGCGAACTGCCGCTGTTGAGAAATGTCACGATATAGCCCCGGTCCTCCACCGTTTCCCGAAAACTGTTCAGAATGCGGGCAAAATGTTCATCCGTCAGGCCGCCTGTTTTCCCTGCCAATAACACGCCTATCGCTCCGGTACGCTTGCTTTTTAAAACGGACGCCATGTAATTGGGAACATAATGCATTTCCCGTGCAACCCGCCGGATTTCTTCTTTTTTCTCTGCGCTGATGTCATTTCTGTCGTTCATCGCCTTACTGACTGTGGAAACAGATACCTTGCAGATTCCGGCAATCTCCTTCAGGGAAATATTCTCTTTCATCCCGTTCCTCCCCACGTTCCGCTCTCCCGCAGTCTCATGTTTATGTAAGGAAAACCCCGATGATTACTCACCGGGGTCTTAACTGGGCTACAAGGATTCGAACCTTGAAATGACGGAGTCAGAGTCCGTTGCCTTACCGTTTGGCGATAGCCCATTATCTGTATGAATGACCTACTGCTGCAGGCCACTCATACATAATATATGATTTTCCGTTATTTTGCAATACCTTTTTTTAAAAAATTTTATTTTTTATGCAGCGGTTCCGTCAGCCCAAAAATCAGCGCCGCCGCGGCGGCATACTACACTTCAAACATCAGATCACCGTAAGAAGGCAGCGGCCAGACGTCCTTATCCACGATCATTTCCAGTGCATCGATGGGTGCACGCAGCGCTTCCATTGCCGTTTTAACGACATCTTTATAATAGAAAGCCTGCTCTCTGCCTTCCGGCATGGATGCCGCCTTCTCGTCCGCTGTTTTCAGCGCTTCCAGTGCCTTTTTCGCCTCTTCCAAAAGCCCGGAAGCCTCCTGCAAAAGCCCTGCCTGCACGACGGGTTCCACCCCCGCCGCTTTTACGGCGATGACCGTGTCCGCCAATGTCCGTGTATAACGGATTACGGTGGGCAGAATCTGTTTGGAGGCCATATCAATCATTGTCAATGCCTCAATATTAATGGTTTTGGAATACGTCTCATACAAAACCTCTTCACGGGACTCCAGCTCTGCACGGGTAAAAATGCCAAACTTTTCGAATAATCTGACAGCTTTATCGGTCGTCAGCGTTTCCACGGCTTCCACCATGGACTTGATGTTGGGCAGCTCGCGTTTTGCCGCCTCCGCCACCCATTCGTCGGAATATCCGTTTCCGTTAAAAATAATCCTCTGATGTTTCGTCAGGTACTCTTTAATCAGATCATGAACCGCCTGTTCAAAGTCTTCCGCCTGTTCCAGCAGATCCGCCGCCTCGCAGAATGCCTCCGCCACAATGGCGTTCAGGGTTGTATTGGGACTGGCAATGGAATCCGCCGAACCCACCATGCGAAACTCAAATTTGTTGCCCGTAAAGGCAAACGGGGATGTGCGGTTGCGGTCCGTCGCATCTTTTTCCAGATCGGGCAGTGTCGATACTCCGGTTTCCAGTATCCCGCCTTCCTTACAGGTGACAGCCATTCCCGTCTCCACCAGCTGCTTTACCACATCTTCGAGCTGCTCTCCCAGAAATACCGATATAATGGCCGGCGGCGCCTCATTTGCCCCGAGTCTGTGATCGTTTCCCACGTCGGATGCACTCTGCCGGAGCAAATCCGCATGTGTGTCCACCGCTTTCAGGATGCAGGCCAGCACGAGCAGGAACTGAATGTTCTCATTCGGCGTCTCTCCCGGATCCAGTAAGTTCACGCCGTTATCCGTTCCCAGCGACCAGTTATTATGTTTGCCCGAACCGTTCACACCGGCAAACGGTTTCTCATGCAGCAGGCAGCGCAGGTCATGGCGGATCGCCACACGTTTCATGGCCTCCATGACAATCTGGTTGTGGTCCACCGCTATATTGGCCGTCTCATAAATCGGAGCCAGCTCATGCTGCGCCGGCGCCACTTCATTATGCTGTGTCTTCGCCGTCACGCCCAGTTTCCACAACTCCTCGTTCAGATCTTTCATATAGGAACCGACGCGCTCCCGGATAACGCCGAAATAGTGATCTTCCATCTCCTGCCCTTTGGGAGCCGGCGCGCCAAACAGTGTCCGACCTGCAAAAATCAGGTCCTTGCGCTGCAGATATTTTTCTTTATCGACAAGAAAGTACTCCTGTTCCGGTCCCACCGAAGCAACCACCTTTGTCGCTCCTGTATTGCCAAACAGCCTGACAATGCGAAGCGCCTGTTCGCTGATCGCCTCCATGGAGCGCAGAAGCGGCGTTTTCTTGTCCAGCGCCTCTCCGGTATAAGAGCAAAATGCGGTGGGGATGCAGAGCGTCACACCGGATCCGGATTCCTTTAAAAATGCCGGCGAAGTCATATCCCACGCCGTATATCCCCTTGCCTCAAAAGTTGCCCGCAGGCCGCCCGACGGGAAGGAAGACGCATCCGGTTCCCCTTTAATCAGCTCCCTGCCGGAAAACTCCATCAACATTCTGCCGTCCTCGTCAGGATGCGTCACAAAAGAATCATGCTTTTCCGCAGTAATACCCGTCAGCGGCTGAAACCAGTGCGTAAAATGTGTGGCGCCCTTTTCCACCGCCCAGTCCTTCATCGCTTTTGCCACCACATCCGCGTCCTGCAGCGAAAGCTCTCCGCCGTAATCCATAACCTTTCTGACTGCCTTGTACACACTCTTCGGCAGCCGCTCTCTCATCTTTCTTGGCGTAAATACATTTTCGCCGAAAATCCGTTCCACATTCACCACATTGTTCATAACATTTCCTCCTCTTAACCCAGGCCGCCCCGCAGCTTCCTCTCACCGCATCGCGGCGCATTCCGCTTATGGAAAATTACCCATAACCGAAAAACAGCGCTCCAACCCCTGTTGGAACGCCTTCGTTCTGCTCTCACTGTTCTGTAATCAATCTTACTTCTTTTAATAAGATACTCTATTCGTTTGGGAATTGCAAGCATTATTTTTAATTTCTTATCCTGTCATCCCCGTCGCCGACATCATCGTCTCACCCGCAGCAGATCATAAACCGACGCCTCCTGCGTCAAATCCAGATACAGTTCCTGCTTCGGATGCGGTGCGGCGTCCACTTCCGTCCCTTCCGCATCACAGAGACGGCGTACCGTCACCGGCACATTGCGGCCGTCCGGTTTCATCAATTCTATCGTATCACCCGCACAGAACTTATTGCGCTGATGGATTCTCGCAAATCCTCTCGCATCCACCGTCTCTACGATACCCAGATAAATGTATTCATTGATATATGTGCTGGCATCGTAAATCTGTGTCTCCGCGTCCGGTTTGCCAAAATAAAACCCTGTGGTAAACTGCCGGTGCGTGCATTTTGCAATCTCTTCGCGATACCAATCCATATGGCTGCGATAGATTTCTTCCGAATCGAAGTAATCGTCAATGGCTTTCCGATAAGTGCGCGCCGCCGCGGCCACATACAGCGCAGTCTTCATCCGCCCTTCCACTTTCAGGCTGTCGATCCCGGCCTTTACAAGTTCCGGGATATGCCCGACCATACACAGATCTTTGGAATTAAACAGATAGGTGCCGCGCTCATTTTCATACACCGGAAAATATTCACCCGGTCTTGTCTCCTCGACGACCGCATATTTCCAGCGGCACGGATGGGTACACGCCCCCTGATTGGCATCCCGCCCGGTCAGATAATTGCTCAAAAGGCAGCGCCCGGAATAGGAAATGCACATGGCGCCATGCACAAAGCTCTCAATCTCCATATCATCCGGGATATGCGCCCGAATCTCCGCGATCTCCGCAAGCGAAAGCTCTCTGGCGGATACCACCCGCCTTGCCCCCTGCTCATACCAGAACCGGTACGTCTGATAATTGGTATTATTGGCCTGCGTGGAAATGTGAATATCGATCTCGGGGCAAATCTTCCGCGCAAGCAGAAACAATCCCGGATCGGAAATAATCAGCGCATCCGGCCCGATCTCTTTCAATTCCCGAAAATAGGCTTCCGCCTCTTCCAGATCGCCGTTATGCGCCAGAATGTTCGCCGTCACATAAACTTTTACATGATGCCTGTGCGCAAATGCGATCCCCGCCGCCATTTCCGCACGTGAAAAATTCGCGGCCTTTGCCCGCAGGCTGAAGGCCTCGCCGCCTATGTATACCGCATCTGCACCATATATAACCGCTGTCTGCAGTACCTCCATATTGCCCGCCGGTATCAGAAGTTCCGGTTTCCGCTCCATGTATCCCTCTTACCGCGCATCCGCCGCGCCTCTATATTTTTACACTGACTGCCGTTCCGTCACCCGCTGTCAGAATCACGGTTTCCAGTTCCCGATTGTGTTTCAGTTCATACAGGTACGCCCGCATCCTTGCATGAATCGTCCGGTCCCGCCTCGTCACCGCAAAACGGGACTCCAGTATATCGCCGCCCTGCAATACGTTATCCGATACAAGAATGCCGCCTGCATTCAGCAGACGCAGCACATCCGGCAGAAAATGAATATACTGCCCTTTCGCCCCGTCCATAAAGATAAAATCATAGCCCCCGGTCAGCTCCGGCAGGATCTCTCCCGCATCCCCTTCCACAAGCACAATCCGGTCATCGCGTCCCGCTTGGCGAAAATTTTCCCGGGCTGCGGGAATCCTCTTTTCATATTTTTCTATCGTGGTAATCCTGCATCCTGCCGGCGCATACTCGCTCATAAAAAGGGCGGAAAAGCCGACCGCCGTTCCGATCTCCAGTATCCGCTCCGGTTTTTTCAGAACAAGCAGCATACGCAGCAGACTTTGGGTCTGTTTTCTGACGATGGGAATGCCGTCCGCCGCCGCCCGCCGCTCCAGCCCGGCCAGCCAGTCGGGAAGTTCCGCCTCCAGAGAACCGATATACACATCAAACCGCTCGTCCTGATCCATCTCATTCCTCCGATTCGGCTTCTTCTCCGGCGGCAATCATAATATCCAGCATTTCTCCGACTGTCATCGCCGTATTCAGCTCATATGTGCCGGCGGCAATCCCGTCTTCCAGCCCCGAAAGTTTCTCCTGAATGACGAACAGATTGGCATCCCGTATCAGGCCTTTTTCCTCCAGCATGCGGCCAATGTCCTCAGCTTCATCGCCGTCCGCCACCTGTATGCTGATGTCGCGTCCCGGTTCCGCATCCACGGGTTCTTCCCCGAATATACGATACCCGTAATCATATGCCATAATGGAATACCGGTAAATGAACATCACGACAATCGCCGCTACCACAACCTTGATTACCGTCTCCACAACGGCGCCTACTATCTGTCCGCCTCTCACGTCGTCCTCCTTCTGACCTGCAACCCCCGCTTACAGTTCCAGATAAATATCCAAATCGATAGCCTCCGCTATCTGTGTATAAACGTCGCGCACCATCCGGCAGACCTCCAGCTCTGCCTGCAGATATTCCTCCACTACCGGATTGGCACGGAAGCTTTCGTATTCTTTTGCAAACTCATCGATCTTGTCAAACAGCTCTTCCTCCGAAATCTGCATCTCATAGTTTCGTTTGCGGTACACATTGATCTCGTCCATCAGTCCGGGATATTCCCGCACCTTATCCCGCTTTTCTCCATACTGCCGATACTCCGGTGTCTCTTTCAGCCGTTGCGTAAATTCCTTTATAATCGCTTCTGTCTCTTTCATCCTGTCCGTTATTTCCTCATTATGTCTCTCTGCTCTCCGCTCTGTGCCTGCCGTTCGTTACACATCCATAATAATAGGCAGAATCATCGGTCTGCGCTTGGTCTTCTTCCACACAAAGTCGCCCAGGGAATCTTTAATCACGGACTTGATCTTGCCCCAGTCACTGATTCCTCTGTCAAGACAGTTCAAAATGCCTTCTTCAATCAGGCTTCGCGCCTCATCCATCAATTCGTCGGATTCTCTCACATAGACAAATCCCCTCGATACAATATCCGGGCCGGAAACAAGCTGTCCGACAGCGCCGTCCAGTGCCAGCACCACGATCAGGATGCCGTCCTCCGCCAAATGCTGTCTGTCCCGCAGCACGATATTACCTACATCGCCCACGCCGAGACCGTCTACCAGTATCGTGCCCACAGGCACTTTCCCTGTTACCGCCGCTTTTTCCTCCGACAGTTCCAGCACATCCCCCGAAGAAAGGATAAAAATATTCTCTTTTTCAATTCCCAGTTCCCGCGCCAGTTTTGCCTGCGCTTTCAGATGTTTGTATTCCCCGTGCACCGGCACCGCATACTGCGGCTGTACGAGCGTATAAATCAGCTTGATCTCCTCCTGACAGGCATGTCCCGAAACATGGACATCCTGAAAGATCACATCCGCCCCCTTCATGGACAGTTCATTGATTACCTTTGTCACTGCCTTTTCATTTCCGGGGATGGGATTGGAGGAAAAGATCACCGTATCGCCCGGCTTAATGGAAATCTTTTTGTGCACACCGTCTGCCATCCGGCTTAACGCGGCCATGCTTTCTCCCTGACTGCCGGTTGTCACAATTACGGTTTTTTCATCGGGATAATTCTTTAACTGCTCAATATCGATCAGCGTGTTTTCCGGTATGCTGATCCGGTTCAGGTTCTGGGCAATCTCAATGATATTGACCATGCTCCTGCCTTCCACCACGACCTTACGGCCGAATTTATAGGCGGAGTTGATAATCTGCTGCACCCTGTCCACATTGGATGCAAAGGTGGCAATAATAATTCTTGTACTCTTATGTTCCGAAAAGATTGTATCGAAAATTCTGCCGAGCGTGCGTTCCGACTGCGTAAATCCGGGACGTTCCGCATTTGTACTGTCGCACATCAGCGCCAGCACACCCTTTTTTCCGATTTCCGCAAACCGCTGCAGATCTATCGCATCCCCGTATACCGGCGTATAATCCACTTTGAAATCGCCGGTATGAATTACGGTTCCCGCAGGAGAATAGATAGCGAGAGCCGCGGCATCCACAATGCTGTGATTGGTTTTGACATACTCCACCCGGAACTTGCCCAGGTTGATGGACTGTCCGAATTTTACGACTTTGCGCTTGGTCCCCTTTACGAGATTATGCTCTTTCAGCTTGTTCTCAATAATCCCCATCGTCAGCTTTGTCGCATAGACGGGCACATTGATCTCCCTCAGCACATAGGGCAGCGCCCCGATATGATCCTCATGCCCGTGGGTAATCATAAACCCTTTCACCTTATCCTGATTCTCTTTGAGATATGTGATATCAGGAATCACAAGGTCAATCCCAAGCATGTCGTCATCGGGGAACGACAGGCCGCAGTCTACCACAACAATACTGTCTTCGTATTCAAAGGCAGTAATGTTCATACCAATCTGTTCCAGTCCCCCCAGGGGGATGACCTTCAGGCTGGAACCACTATTCACTTTTTTCTTCAACGAATTTACCTCCACATTCTTTTTGACTATGTACGTGCAGAGTCCGTTTCCAACCGGCAACGCGCTGACGCGCGGCCAGAACCAATGTCCGTAAAAAGTCTGTAATCCGCTCTTTTCCCCGTTGCGAGCAGATTTCCTTTTTACCGCATCTGATCTGTCCGGTCGAAATCCTCCTCTACTAACTCCACATCTTCCAGTATTTTACCGAAAACTTCCGCCACCGCGGAAAGTTCCGCATCTTCCGTCACTACCGCATATACGCATTCCTTTGCTTCCGGCTCCGACATATCCTTCATTATCAGGGCTTCACCGTCGCCTTCTTCCGCGTCTGTTACCAATATATATGTTTTACCGGCTATCATGGTCTGCTCCAGCACGTAAAATTCCACCGGCGCTTCCCCTTCCGGACGAAAAACAATTTTTTCCAAAAAATTTCTCCTCTATTCAGAATCCGCTTCCTTTTCCCGTCCGGAAAAATCAAGATACCCCTGCAGAATCAATGCGGCCGCTATTTTGTCCGTATATTCTTTCCGGTTCTCTCTGCGAATTCCCGCTTCTATCATTGCCTTATCTGCGGACACCGTCGTCAAACGCTCGTCCCACATCACAACAGGCAGGCCCGTACGTCTCTCCAGCGTCTCCTTTAATG
The DNA here is from genome assembly GCA_910585205.1 of uncultured Lachnospiraceae bacterium. GTDB lineage: Bacteria > Bacillota > Clostridia > Lachnospirales > Lachnospiraceae > VSOB01. Next base: position 15,395 of record CAJUCC010000027.1, on the reverse strand, counting down.
CAAGCGACTTCTGCGCCCGCTCTCCCTCCGAACCATTCATATGCTTCGGAAGTCCCAGAACAATCTTCTCCACATCGTATGCAACCAGCAATTCCTCAATCCTTGCCAGCGTCCGACGCAGTTTATTTTCCCGCTCTCTGCGAATAATTTCTATCCCCTGGGCCGTAATCTGCAGGGCGTCGCTGATCGCAACCCCCATTGTCTTAGCCCCGTAATCCAGTCCCATAATTCTCATTTGTATCTACTTCCAGTGATTTCCTTTGATATATTCCCGCAGCATTTCTTCCACAAGTTCGTCCCGTTCCACTTTCATAATCAGGCTGCGGGCATTTTTATGGCTGGTAATGTATGTCGGATCGCCCGACATAATATATCCCACGATCTGATTGACAGGATTATACCCTTTTTCCGTCAACGCCTCATATACGGTCGATAATACAATCTTGACACCGTTTTCCGGCTCTATCTCTACATTAAAAAATTGTGTGTTTCCCAAATCCTGCATCCTGTCACTTCCTCTTTCATGGTATATTTCAGGTATTCTGTTAGTATACTCTATTTATTTTCAAATTTCAAGGATTCCGGCGCAGTTTCAATCAATAACATATCATCCTGCAAAAATCCGCTCACGCTTCCCCGCACAATCCGATTCGCCAAATCCCTGTCCGTCCGCAGCGCCGCCTTCACGTACTCCCCGGTATATCCTGTCATGTACCGCACCCCGTTCACTGTGACAGGTTCCTCAAACAGTACCGTTACATCCTTTCCCGGAAATGTCTCCCGGTATGCGCGCGACTGCCGCTTTGCCAGAGCGAGCAGTATATGGCTACGCCGCGATTTCTCCGCATCCGCAACCTGACCGGGCATAACCGCCGCAGCCGTTCCCTGCCGCCGGGAATATGGAAATACATGCATCTCATAAAAACCAACCCGCTCCAGAAATGCCTCCGTCTGTGCAAACTCGTCCGCCGTCTCACCCGGAAACCCCGCGATAACGTCTGTCGTTATCGCCGGATTGTCAAAAGCATTCCGCAGAATATTCACTTTTTCATAGTATTCACCCGCCAGATAATGCCTATTCATTCTTTTCAGCGTCGCATCGCAGCCGCTTTGCAGTGACAGATGAAAATGCGGGCACACTTTGGAAAGCATCCGCAGTCTGTCCGCAAATGTCTGTGTGATAATCCGAGGCTCCAGTGAACCGAGGCGGATCCTCTGAATCCCCTCGATCTTATGCAGTTCTTCCAGAAGGCGCAACAGGTATCCCCGTTCGTGCGCCGCCTGCCGGGCATCGCCGACAAATCCGTCCTCTGCCTTCGCAAAATCCATGCCATAGGAACTGATATGGATTCCTGTCACCACGATCTCCCGGCATCCTGCACGGGCAAGCGCTGCCGCCTCCCGGCAGATGTCCTCTGCCTTACGGCTTCTGACCCGTCCGCGGGCATAGGGGATAATACAATAAGAACAAAATGCGTTGCATCCGTCCTGAATTTTGATAAACGCCCGTGTCCGTTCCGAAGTCTCCGTCAGCATCATCGCTTCGTAGGGAACCGGGCGGCTCAGGTCGCCGACAAACGCCTGCGCGCCGACGCTTCCCGCCTCCCGCTCTTTCAAAAATGCCTCCAAAAGCGCAGGCAGCTCCTTTTTTCTGTTGTTGCCGATCGCCAGATCGATGCAGGCATCCATCTGCGCGGTGTCCCCCGTCTGCACATAACAGCCCACCGCCACAACAACGGCCTCCGGGCTGCATTTTTTTGCCCGGTGCAGCATCTGCCTGCTCTTGCGGTCGGCAATGTTGGTAACGGTGCATGTATTGACAATATAAATATCGGCCGCTTCGTCAAATGTCACAATCTGATAGCCGTTTTCCTGCAGCATCTGCCGCATTACATCCAGTTCATATGCATTTACCTTACAGCCCAGGTTATGCAGCGCCACACGTTTCATAGCATTCCTTTCCGTTTTTTATCACCTTTGAATATTGACTTTTATCTGCTTTACCATTAGTATAGAAGAGATGAAACAGCAGCGTAAAAGGAGGGAGTTCCAATGAAAACCGTACAGATTTCTTTAAATTCCATTGATAAAGTAAAGTCTTTTGTAAATGATATTACACGTTTTGATTACGATTTTGACCTGGTATCCGGCAGATATGTGATCGATGCCAAATCCATTATGGGTATCTTCAGTCTGGACCTGTCCAAACCCATCGATCTGAACATCCACGCTGAAGACGATATTGATGAAGTATTGGGCGTATTAAAACCGTATATTATTTAAAGCTCATCACTATGGTTGTCAGAGCGGTGTATCAGACGATACACCGCTTTTTTCATCCTCCGCTTCCAGCCCGCGCAGGACTTCCCCGGCATATCCGACATGCCAGATGCGATTTCCGTTTTCCACGACATACCGGCAGGCAGCCTTTGCCGCTTCCCGGTCATTCCGCATCAGTGCCGCCCGCACATCGACGCAGTGCCGTGCCACAACGGTAAGCCTGCTGCCGCTGTGCCAGTCTTCACGCCGGCTTTCGCGGTCATATACATCAGTCCGCCCCGCCCGCAGTGACAGCTCCAGCCCGATCATATCAATTTCGTCCGCGATCATTTTCCCGAACTGCCGCTTCCCGCCGTATGTCTGCTGCATTCTGCGAAATTCCTGCCGAATCGTTTCCAGTTTATCGTCTCCGCCCTTGCGGGTATAGCACAGGCGCAGCGTGTCATAATACCAGAGCAGGCACATCCGATACCGCATCTGATTGCGATACGCTTCTATCCGGACTTCCTGCAGCATCTGCAGCGCGCGCTCATAGTCTCCCTGAAAGGTGATGCTGCGGGCAATGCAGATATAGTAAAACAGCTTCGTCATCAGATCCTTTCCCACATAATAGCAGGTGGCAAAGACATCTTCCGCCTTATAGGGATCACACTCCTCGTCCAGAGGGGTCAGAAACCCGTTGCTGTTTTGTCCCATTATCTTTTTCATCGCAAGCATGCCGCTTACAAAAATCAGGATACCGATGATCTCCGGCAGGGTATCATCGTGCATTTTGCTGCCTGCCAGAAAACAGGCAGCCATAAGCAGCAGCGATACCGGCGCCATCCACCGGACCCTTTTGTTTTTCCGTATGATTGTGAACGCAAATCTGCCGCCCTCTGTAGCGCGCAGATCATCCAGTGTTTTCATTGGACAATCACCGTTTCCTTTGTCTGCAGCGCGATTTCCACCAGATTTTCAATCGTCCCTTCCAGATGCTTTTCGTGCTTCCGGATAATATTGGCATTCGGCCTTGTCACCGGATGTTTGGCCACAAATATCGTACAGCAGTCCTCATACGGCAGTATCGAAGTCTCGTATGTGCCGATTTTCTCCGAAATTTCCACGATCTCCTGCTTGTCCATACCGATCAGCGGACGGTAAACCGGCAGTGTGCACACTTCATTGGTCACGGCAAGCGAATGCATCGTCTGGGATGCCACCTGACCGATGCTCTCGCCGGTAATCAATCCCAGACATTCCGTCTCCGACGCAATCTGCTCCGCAATGCGCATCATATACCGCCGCATTATAATCGTCAGCTCATCATGCGGACATTTGTCATAGATTGCAAGCTGTATATCGGTAAAATTGATGATATGCAGATAAACGGGACCGGTATAACGCGAAACAAGCTTCGCCAGATCCATCACTTTCCGCTTCGCCCGTTCGCTCGTATAGGGCGGCGCATGGAAATAAACCGCGTCAATCTTTACCCCCCGCTTGGCAATCATGTATCCCGCCACCGGCGAGTCGATTCCGCCGGAGAGCAGCAGCATCCCTTTTCCGTTTGTCCCCACCGGCATCCCGCCGGGGCCCGGTATGATCCTGGAATAGACATAAATTTTTTCCCGGATTTCGACATGCAGATAAATATCCGGCTCATGCACATCCACACGCAGCGCCGGAAAAGCATCCAGAAGGATTCCGCCCAGCTGCGCATTGATCTCCATGGAATGCAGCGGATAATTGTTCCGCGCCCGTCTGGCCACAACCTTAAAGCTCATCCCTTCCTGCGCGCCGCGGTTTTCCATATATACTTTTCCGATATAGGAAATCACGTCCCTGCCCAGTTGTTCGAATCCCTGATCTTCCAAAACCACCACAGGGCAGATGCCGGAAATGCCGAACACGGTCTGCAGCGCTTCCACGGTCTCGTCTGCGTCAAAATCCGTCAGCGCATCCACGTAGATTCTGCCCTGTGTCTTGTGTACCTTAAATTCTCCGTCACATCGCCGCAAAACATGGCGAATCTGCCGCACAAGCGCATCTTCAAACAGGTATCGGTTCTTTCCCTTTACACCGATCTCCGCATATTTTATCAAAAATGAAGTAAACATTGTTCCATATCTCCTGTCAGTGTCTGGTATATTTTCGAAGTGTGGGAACGATTTCATACAGCGCCTGCAGCGTATCGTCGATTTCTTCCTGTGTCGTGAAAACGGAAAAGGAAAATCGCAGTGTGGAATCCAGCAACGCTTTCTCCAATCCCATGGCGCGCAGCGTATCGGAAGGTTTCGGCGCTTTATTGGATGCGCAGGCGCTTCCCGCAGACACATAAATCCCCCGCTCTTCCAGCGCATGCAGCAATACTTCACTCCGAACGCCGCGGAAGGAAACGCTGACAATATGCGGCGCGCTCATCTCCCCGGTCAGTCCGTTAATCTTCACATCCGGTATCTGCAGGACGCCCTGCACAAAGCGCTCCTTCAGTCCGTACATTGCCGCCCGTTCCGCTTCCAGATTTTCATAGATCGTCTCCACCGCCTTGCCGAGACCCGCAATACCGGGTACATTTTCCGTGCCGGAACGCATCCCCTTCTGCTGTCCGCCGCCGTAAACGATCGGATTGACCCGCACTTTTTCATTGATATAGAGGAATCCGACCCCTTTCGGCCCGTGAATCTTATGCCCGCTGACAGACAGCAGATCAATGTTCATCTTTTTCGGATACATCCGAAACTTTCCGTAGCCCTGTATCGCGTCCACATGGAATACAATGCGCGGATTGATGCTTTTGAGCAGCGCACCGGCCTCGCCCACAGGCTGTACGGCGCCCACTTCATTGTTTACATACATGATCGATACCAGTATTGTGTCCCGCCGGACCGCACACCGCAGATCATCCAGGCGGATAACGCCATAGCGGTCCACCGGCAGGTATGTCACCTGAAATCCCTGGTTTTCCAGATAGTGCATTGTCTGCATCACCGCCGGATGTTCGACTGCTGTCGTAATGATATGCCGTCCCGCACGCATATTGGCCGATGCGGCGCCGATCAGCGCCAGATTATCCGACTCCGTCCCCCCGGATGTAAATACAATCTCCTTTTCACTCACCTTGAGGCTTGCGGCAATCACTTCCCGGGCATAGCGGACATAGTGCTCGGCTTCCACGCCTTTCATATGCATGCTCGAAGGATTCCCGTAATCCCCGACCATAACTTTGCTCACAAGTTCCGCCACACAGGGATAGGCTTTCGTCGTGGCAGAATTATCCAGATATACTTCCATATGATAAAACTCTCCGTTTATATTCTCATAATCTATACCCATATTATGCTTCCGTTTCCAGTTGGTACATTATCCATGCCAACATCGTCAGCCCCGCCGTTTCCGTCCGCAAAATCCGCTTTCCCATTGTAACGGGCACAATCCCCGCCGCCTGCGCCGCCTCGATCTCGCTGTCCGCAAATCCGCCTTCCGGGCCAATAAAGACAGCCACACGCTGCCCGGCACAAATGCTGCCGATCAGCGATTTTGTCCTGTGCATTCCCTCCGCCAGCTCATAGGGAATCAGTTTGCAGTCCATATCGGCGGCATAAGCAGCCGCTTCCGCCATGGACAGAATCGGACGTACAGCCGGAATCAGCCGGCGTCTGCTCTGCTTTGCCGCCGCTTCCGCAATTCCCTGCCACCTTGCCAGTCTGGCCTGTGCCTTTTTTCCGTCCAGCTTTACCACCGACCGGCTGGCCGCCACCGGGATAATCTCATATACGCCGAGTTCCACTGCTTTCTGAATCACCAGTTCCATCTTGTCCGCCTTGGGAAGCGCCTGAAACAGATAAATCCGCGCCGGCAATTCCAGTCCGTCTTCTTTTATAAAAAGCAGCTCACACAGCACCGCATCTTCCGCGAAATGCGCAATCGCACACCGGTACTCCTTCCCGTCCACGCCGTTGCTGACCGAAAGCTCGTCCCCCGGTTTCATGCGCAGCACATTTTTGATATGATTGACGTCGCCCCCGGTAATGCAAATCCGCTTTCCCGCAATCTGCGCCGGCTCTACGAAAAACTGATGCATACTGTTCCCTGCTTCCTCCCCGCTTCGCAAAATCCACACTGCCGGCTCCGGCTTCCGGTCAGACCTTCCGCGCCGTTACGCCGACCCATTCTCCCTGATATGTCACACTGAGTATCTCCATCCCTGCCGCCTTTACCGCCTCCGTCACGACGGTTTCTTTCTCATCGATAATGCCCGACATAATATAGATACCGCCGGGCTTTAAAAATGACAAGGCGACCGGCGTCAGCGGCACCAGAACCTCCGCCAGAATATTGGCGGCCACAATATCGTAACAGCCATAGCCGAGTGCATCCCGCACCGCCTGGTCCGTGATCACATTTCCGATAATCAGCTCCCACTTTTCTTCGGGAATGTGATTGGCCTCCATATTTTCTTTCACGGCCGCTGCCGCACAGGGATCCAGATCCGTGCCCTTTGCCTCTCTGATGCCATACAGAAGCGAAACAACAGACAAAATCCCGCTGCCGGTTCCTATGTCCAAAAGACGCGTATCGGCCGTAAGATACGTTCTGAGCTGCCGGATACAGAGCTGCGTCGTCTCATGCATCCCCGTCCCGAAGGCCGTCCCCGGATCAATATGCAGCACCTTTTTATCCCGGTCCGCCTCCGACACTTCCTCCCACGAAGGCACAATCAGCAAATCGTCAATGGCAAACTGGTGAAAATACGCCTTCCAGTTATTGATCCAGTCTCTGTCCTGCGTCTCGTCCACGGTTATCGTGCCTTTTCCGATGTCCATAAAGCCGCGCACCGCTTCCAGCTCTGCCTCCACTTCCCGCAATATGACATCCGTGTCGGTTTCCTCTTCTCCGCGCTTCAGTTTTCCGTCCTCTGTCTCTTCCACAAAGAAACTCAGATACGCAATCCCGTCGTCCTCCTGCTCCTGCGGCGGAATATCCACAAACATCTGCGCTTTCTCATGTTCCGTCAGGGGTATCTTGTCCTCAATCTGCGCCCCTTCCAGGCCAATGTCATACAGAGCGCTGATAATAATGTCTTCGGCCTCTGTCGTTGTTTCTATGATAAATTTTTTCCATTTCATAACGGTGTTTGTCCTGTTCTCCCTGAAAATTTCCTATTCATTTTAGCACAACCCGTGCAATACTTCCACACGAAAAAGCAGGAAAATATGAAATATGTTGTACGGATGCGGGCGGCGGCCCCGGGGAATTTCCCGGGACTGCTCCCTGTCGGCCCCGGCTTCTCTCTTTTTCTACAAATTCCAAACTTTTTCCCCTCTGCCGTGTTCCCTCCCACCACATGCCTACATATGATAAAGAAACAGAAGAAAGGACTCTGTTATGTACTTCTTTTTTGGAATCTTTCTGATTCTCTGCATCTTCTTTTTCTGTCTGTGTTACTGGAAGAAAAACTGCATCATCGAAAAAATCCGCTGTATGGATTTTTGTCAGAAGGTATGTACGCTCAATGAACTGCTCTGTCCCTTCGGTTTTTCCTATCTGCCGGAGCAGGACATCGTCACCTCCACACAGGACGCCTGGCAGCGGGAATTCGGATATTGCGCTCTGTTTGACCGGGCGGCTGTACATTTTAATATGGTGTTTGACTGTGAGCCGATCTATTTTAATTATCAGGGCCGGACATGGCTGATCGAATTCTGGAAGGGACAGTACGGCATCAATACCGGCGGTGAAATCGGTATCTACCATGCCGATTCCGTCATTGCCCCGGAGCAGTATGACAAAACGCTGTTTCACAGTGTGTCGGATCAGGAAATGCCGTATATGACCATGCAGTTGTTTTTTAAAGGAAGACTTTTATTTTCTCTGCACGGCGTTCACTGGTGGCTGACCGGATTCGATGTCGGGCATTTTTGCGAACCGGAAGATCTGACAATGAAAGCTTCTGTCACCTTTCCCAACGCCTGCATGCTGCAAAGCTTTGTCGATGGCCTGATGCACAGCGGCTATAATGAATGTGCGCTTTTTATCTGTGACCTCACGGTATGCTTTACATTCGCCGTACCCTGTACCAGACAGCATCGTCCCTGGCTGGCAGCCCACATTTCTCAGTTTGAAAACCGGCTGTTCTGCAAATTATTCCGGTTTATCACCCGGCCTTTTACCTGTACGCTGGATAAACTGCTCTATCTGTATTATTTCCTGCCCGCCGCGTTCCGGCATATGTTTTGTTTCCGCAAATGCCGAAAGCAGAAAATGCCGCGATGCAGGCGAAAAAGGAGACACTGCCGATGATACCGCTGACTCCCGCCGCCCGCACCCGAAGGCGCATTTCCAACGCTTTCGAAGGCGCTCTCCGGCTGCCGCTCTGTCCCTGTTCCAAATATATCCTGTTGAGCGATTGTCACAGAGGCGTGGGGAACGCGAACGACAATTTTCTGTCAAACGAGTATCTCTATCTGGCAGCCCTGCAGCATTATTTCCGCAGAGGATTTACCTATCTGGAACTCGGTGACGGTGATGAACTGTGGGAAAACCGTTCCTTTCAGAAAATCAAGGAAATCCATCCCCGCAGTTTCGAAATCATATCCCGCTACTATTCCGCAGGCCGGATGTATGCGGTATACGGCAATCATGACATGGTAAAGCGCCGGAACAGATTCCGGCAGGAGCACCTGCACAGCTACTTTTGTGACCATTCTCTGCAGGAACGGCCCCTTTGTCCCGATATTACGTTCTATTCCGGCATCATCCTGCAGGACATAAACCGCAAGACCGACATCTATCTGACGCATGGCCATCAGGCGGATCCGCTGAACAGTACCTTCTGGCTCCTGTCCCGTTTTCTCGTGCGTTATGTATGGCGGCCGCTCGAAAAGCTCGGCATTCCCGATCCCACCAGCGCGGCAAAAAATAACCGCAGGAAAAAGAAATCCGAACAGCGCCTTGTCAAATGGGCGCAGGATCACAGACATCTTCTTGTCACCGGCCATACCCATCATCCGATGATCGGCACCAAAGAGTCGCCCTACTGCAATACCGGCAGCTGTATTCATCCCACCGGAATCACCGGTATCGAAATCGAAAACCGATGCCTGACGCTTGTCAAATGGAGCACACAGGCAAGAGCGGATCTGACACTGCAGGCGGCCCGGGAAGTTCTGGGCGATACCATCTGTCTCGATGCCTATCTGTAATTCCGCAAAACCGCCTGTATAATGAGAAAAAATCCGCCGCAGTCCCGATCAACTGCGGCGGATTTTAACGTTACTTCATGCGGCGGCATATGCCGTTACACCTTCTGCACTTTTACCGGTTTTTTCATCTTTCCCGTAACTTCCACATGGTTTGCGGCGTTAATCTCATCCATCCATTTGTCTTTCCATGCCAGAAATGCCTTTGCCTCATCCGGCTGGATAATATTGACCGGATGATATTTGTCGTCATTCAGATTTTCTTCCGCTACCATAACCGAAAGCAGTTCTTTCTGGCTTCTGTCATACAGTTCCACCCAGATAGCGCCCTTTTTACTGTTGACAATGGCAACATCCTTTTTCTCGAGACAGTAGGCGTTCGTGTAACTCAGATCGCCGCCCTCGCAGGACAGCGGCACGATATACAGGCGTTCTGCGTTAAAAGCAAGCGCATAATACCAGTATGTTGTCGTTGTTTTCTTTCCCTGATAGGTCTCCCACTCCCAGGTGCCGTATGCCCGCGTATAATTCTCCACGCCCGGCACACATTTCTGTAGAATATTCCAGACATGCTCTTTGTCTTCTCCGCCCTTCGCTTTATTCCGGTTTATTTTATCCCGGATCATGACATAAATAAAGATCACAACAATCAGTCCGACTACCATCGCCGCGATCTGTGGGATGGTAAACCCATAATATGTAGTTAATAACATTTTTCTCCTCCTGCAGAGCATCCTACTGATTCATATACGCTCTGTTAAACTGTCTTTTTGCATTCTGTACATAGGTGACGTCAAACACCCTCCGATTGGTATCCATCAGGATACTGCGAAAAAATCCGCCGTATGTATGGTCACGCCACCCTGCCTGGCCCAGATCAGACCAGTAATACGTTCTCTTGCGATAGACGATTCCATACTCGTAAAAAGCCAGATATTCTCTGAGATGTATCAACGGGTAAAATCCGAACACCACCGTCAGCACCAGATTCACCACAATCGTGCTCCCCGAAGGAGGCACCTCACCCCAGTTGCGGATCGCTGCAATGCCGCCGAAATTCATAATATCCAGCAAGATACAGAAAGCGGTTCTCCATCCGGCCTGAATGGCAATCTTCAATTTGTCGGCAGGGCATTCCGCCAGCATCCGGCCAAGCTTATTCTCTGCATTGGCAGCCATTTTATCACCCCCCCCTTTTTCATTTATACGCCCACTTTCTACTGCCCATTTTACTACATCGCACGAGGATTGTGCAAGATGGTACGGGAAAATAAAAAAGTGATTTGATACAGAAAAAGGATGGCTGCCGCCGCCGCCATACAGATCATCCCTGCCGTAAAAGCAGTGTTATGGTATGTGATGCGGATTTCATGCTCTCCCGGCGCATCCGGCATAACCGCCATATACATAATGTCTGTCCGGCGAATCTCCACGGCTTCCCCATCCACAGCCGCCCTCCAGTTTTCGCTGTAAGGAATCAGTACAAGCAACTCGGCTCCCGCTTCGACATTTACTTCACAGGTAATGTGGTTTGTGCTTTTGTCATACGTCAGCGCCGTTACTTCGTGATTATCCCCGATCTGCCCAAGCAGCGCACTGTAATAATCCGCATACCCGTCTGCTTCTTCCCACAATCTCTGACTCTCCCGGCGATCGCGTACACAGGCCAGACCAAAATAGTCCTCATTTTCATAGATATGCCACGACTGACCATGAAAAGACACGGTATCTGCCAGTCTGAAATTATCCGCAACCGCCCCGTTATCGTTCCGCATATCATATTTCACACCGGAAAACGTCTCATAAACGGCAATATGATCGAATCCATAAGAGCGCCAGTTAAGCGCCGCATCCAGCCATTGATTGACACAAGTCTGAACATTGCCGTTTATCATACTGAACCAGTAAGTCAGGCCGTGATAGTCATGCAGCATCGCCACATTTTCCGGCCGTCCGTTTATGCCTGTCAGCGAATCGTTCGATACCCGAAACAGCTCCGTATCCTCCTGCAGAATATCGGAATAACAGTATGGCGAATCCACATAAACCGCACAGTCATCATAACGGATAAAATTTTCGATCCAGTCACCGCCGTCAGAAAGAAAAACATTCCAGATCACGGCCGTAAACTGCAGCGGCGCCAAAATATATACCATGCCCAGAATCAGTTTTTTCTCTGTATGGGAGGTATCCGCTCTTTTGACACAGGAAACGGCGAATACCACGACAACTGCCAGAAAAAACTGAATCAGAAACACCCAGCGGTCATTGGATTCCCCAAACGCATTGAACAGGTAATCCGTAATCGGCAGATGCAGACCCACAAGGGCGATTGCCAGCGCACACCGCAGCTGCCAGACGCTCCGGCTGCCCCGCATACGCAGGAGGAGAAAGACCGCTGTCACCTGCAGCGGCCCGATTCCAAGCAGATAATTTCTGCCGTCCGGAAACGCGTCATATAAAAGCGCCCCCAGTTTGTCGTTGCCATGCGGGATATAATTTCTCACATCACATATAATGTCAAATATATTGCTCCCTGATCGTTCGCTTCCCAGAAACGCCTGCAAAGCCGGAAAAAGAAACGGCGCCGCCAGAAAAATGCCCAGACAATACCAGAGAAGGCAATGAATGCACCTTTGCACAATCACCTTCCGGTTTTTCACGCCGTACAGGGCAATCAGCCGTACTGCGCAATATAGCCCAAGCGCAAGGCTGCACATATACAAAAAGTAAAAACCGCACAGCGCACCGTACGCAACGGCAAAAACAAGCGCATACGGTTTCCCGCCGGGCCGAAACAGTTTTTCCACTCCGAGCAGCATAAGCGGAAAATAAATCAAAACGGATGCCCATTCGCTGTACATCGCTCCCCCATATATCGCAAATCCCGAAAAAACATAGCAGAGCGCTCCGAAAGCAGCGATTACCCGGTCCAGCCGCATGACATCGCAGTATTTCCGAAAAGCAATGCCCGCCAGCCATAACCGCAGAAAAAATAATACGGTAAAAAGCCAGGCGCTGTTTTCCTTTGTCACAAAAACGGCCAGCAGATTCAGCGGATCGCCAAATCCGTAATAATTCAGCACACCAATGACATCTTCCCCCATGCCGATTGACAGATCAAAGAGCGGGAATGCCGGTGTGCCCCGCAGCAGATTCCGGAAAAATTCCTGCACATACTGTCCGATATAAAGAAATGCCGGGTAGTACTGTCCGATCCCGTCACTTGCATATACGGTCGAGCGGCCATCTTTGAATAAAACCAGATAGCCGCACAGGGCGACAAGGAAAAACAGTATGGTATACAATAACAATGTATGTTTTTGCCCCCATTTTTTCATGACTGCCGCATTCCTTCGCTTGACAGACAAAAACAGCTCTGCCTGCGCATCGCTGTTTTTGACCCATATTCTGTCCTGATTATTTTTGCTCATTTCCAGAATCCTTTTTTCTTTTTATCTTTTGTTTCACTTCCGCTTTTCCCGGATTCCGCCTTTTTTGCCGCGTTCAGGCTGTCGCCTGTGATTTCGTCAAATTTCCGCAGTAAATCCTTTGCTTCATGGGAAAGTTTATCCGGTATCTGCACGACAAGCGTGACATAATGATCCCCTCTGACATCTTTGTTTCGCAGGGTGGGAACGCCTTTCCCCTTTAATCTGACACGCGTGTCAGTCTGCGTGCCGGCTTTTACTTCATAGATCACTTTGCCGTCTACCGTATCGATCACAACCTCACCGCCGAGCGCTGCCACTGCAAACGAAACCGGTACGGTGGAATAAATATTATAGTCCTGCCGCTGGAAAATCGGATGACGCTGTACGATTACCTCCACGAGCAGATCACCCCTCGGGCCGCCGTTTATGCCCGGCTCGCCCTTGTCACGGATGCGGACACTCTGCCCGTTATCGATTCCCGCCGGTACGCTGATCTGTATCTTTTTGCGATTGGCAATATAGCCGCTGCCATGGCAGTCTCCGCACTTATCTTTGATGACTTTTCCGCTGCCGCTGCACTCCGGGCAGGTCTGCACATTGCGGACCGTGCCGAAGAAAGACTGCTGCGTGAACACGACCTGGCCCTTGCCGCCGCACTTCGGGCAGGTTTCCGGGCTTGTTCCCGGTTTCGCACCGCTGCCATGGCAGTTGGGGCACTCGTCCTTTAATGTCAGTTCGATCTCCTTCTCAACGCCAAAAACGGCTTCTTCGAATTTGATGCGGACACTCGTCCTGACATTCGCGCCTTTCATCGGACCGTTGCTGCCCCGGCCGGCGCGCCGGCCGCCGAACAGATCGCCGAACAAATCCCCAAATATATCGCCAAAATCCGCGCCGTTAAAGTCAAAGCCGCCAAAACCGCCGCTGCCGCCGTCAAATGCGGCATGCCCGAACTGGTCATACTGCCGCCGTTTCTCCGGATCACTGAGTATGGCATAGGCTTCGGATGCTTCCTTAAATTTCTGTTCTGCCTCCTTGTCTCCCGGATTCACATCGGGATGGTATTTCTTGGCAAGAACTCTGTATGCTTTTTTAATCGCTGCCTCGTCGGCACCTTTTTCCACTCCAAGGACTTCGTAATAATCACGTTTCTGCTCTGCCATAACAATCTACCTTTTCTCATGCATGTATGGGGCACACCAGTCCCATGCCCCATACGCTGTTTTCTGTACTATACTTCTCTGTAATCTCCGTCCACCACATCGTCTGACGCGCCCGCATCATCGGCCGGCCCCGCCTGTGCGCCGCTCATATCAGGACCCGCGCCTGCACCGGCAGCCTGTGCCTGCTCATATACCTTCGTAAACAATGCCTGTGCACTCTGCATCAGTTTTTCCTGTGCCGCCTTCATCTCGGCTACCTGCGCTTCCGACATTTCCGTATCTTTCGTCTTTTCCAGCAGTTCTTTCAATGCCGCAAGATCTGCCTCTACAGCGCTCTTGTCACTCTCCGCGATTTTGTCGCCCACATCGTTCAGCGCCTTCTCCGTCTGGAATACAAAGGAATCCGCATCATTTCTCGCATCGATCGCCTCTTTCCGCTTCTTGTCCTGCGCCTCATACTCTGCCGCTTCTTTTACCGCCTTTTCAATGTCCTCGTCGGACATATTGGAACCGGCGGTAATCGTAATGTGCTGCTCCTTGCCGGTTCCCAGATCTTTCGCCGATACATTTACGATACCATTGGCATCGATGTCAAACGTAACTTCAATCTGCGGAATGCCGCGGGGAGCGGGCGGAATACCGTCCAGTCTGAACTGCCCCAGAGACTTGTTATCTTTTGCAAGCTGTCTCTCGCCCTGTACTACGTTAATATCAACTGCAGTCTGATTGTCCGCCGCCGTGGAAAATACCTGACTCTTTTTCGTCGGTATCGTTGTATTTCTTTCGATCAGTCTTGTTGCCAAACCGCCCTGTGTCTCAATCGACAGCGAAAGCGGTGTTACGTCCAGAAGCAGAATCTCCCCTGCGCCGGCATCCCCTGCCAGCTTGCCGCCCTGAATGGATGCACCGATTGCCACACACTCGTCAGGGTTCAGGCTCTTGCTGGGTTCATGTCCTGTCAGCGCTTTCACCTTATCCTGCACGGCCGGGATACGTGTGGAACCGCCTACCAGCAGCACCTTGCCAAGCTCGGAAGCCGTAACGCCGGCATCCCGCAGGGCATTGTTTACGGGCTCTGCCGTCTTTTCCACCAGATCGTGGGTCAGCTCGTCAAATTTTGCCCGGGTAAGATTCATGTCAAAATGCTTGGGGCCGTCTGCCGTTGCGGTGATAAAGGGCAGGTTGATATTTGTGGTGGTAGCAGAAGACAGCTCTTTCTTTGCCTTCTCTGCGGCTTCCTTTAATCTCTGCAGAGCCATCTTATCATTGGACAGATCCACACCCTCCATGCGCTTAAACTCGGCCAGCATATAATCCGTCACCTTCTGGTCGAAATC
>CAJUCC010000026.1 GCA_910585205.1 uncultured Lachnospiraceae bacterium | reverse complement strand
TGTACTGTAAAGAAATTCTACCAATGCAAGATCACGCTCCAACCTGCACTTCCTGCGCAGCTTTTCCAGCTCCGTATCCGACAGCGGCTTTTTGATACGCTTTTCCGTCTTGATCGGGTCAAGCCCGGCCGCCGGGTTCCTCCCTATATAGCCTTTGGTATTGAGCCATCCAAAAAAACTGCTGAAAACCAGCCTGATATTGTCCAGATACACACCCGACACATTCCTCTTTCTTTTGTACATTTCTATGTACATAAATAAATCAGCCTCTGTTATTTCCTCCACCGGCTTGTTAAGATTCTCAAGCATCCGCCGCAGGTGGAGATTGTACAAGACAAGCGTCCTTTCGGAACGCCCCTCCACCCGCTTACGGACAAGAAACGTCCCCAAAACACTTTCCCAACTCCTGTCAATCCGCTGCACATCCGTACATTTTTCAGATATGTCATATTCTGAAAGCACATAATACAAAGCATTTTTAAGTTCTCCTATCTCTCTGCCATTCATGCATTGCAACACTTTTGAAACAATCCGTTCGATCAATTTCCCATACCTCCTGTTTTTAATTCATTATAACAGAAGCCTTTCTCCGAACCATTACTCATATAAATAGCAAAATATCCAGTTTATTTGTTGCTACTTCCGGAAGCGTTTCGACCGGAAATGTTGCAGCCAGCGGAACTTTTTTGAAAACAGTATCTATTAGTAAGGCCGGATATACACCGTTTGCAATTAAACAATTAGGTACCAGTTCTTCTGGCATTAATGTGTCAGGATGGCGTTTATCTAATACAGAATTGCGCCTTGCATATGTTAATATTACTGACAATAATGCATCTGCGACAATAGATTACACAATTATATGGATAAAAAATTTATAATTTTATTTTTTGAAAAAATTCTCAAAAGCGTTGAATATACTATTCACACATATAATACGCAGACAGTGGAACCGATACAAGTTGATTCCGTTCCCCTGTCTGCCGATGATAAGCTGCTGATGGTTATTCTGGGAATTGACAAATGGGGGCGTAGCATAAGTGCTGTCATTAAAACCTTCCACCTCGTAAAAAGTATAATATGGAATACAGTTGTTAAGATCTATGCTTGATGAGATTGTAAATGATGACCTTTGGTTATAAGATAACCATTTTCCACCAGTTTGTGACGATTTTATTGCACCACGCTTAAACGGGATACTATACCTGCACTTGCTTTCTTATATCCGTAATTGACGTTTGCATCTGCGCCCAAACGACCGCCGCCCATTTTGCTATTCATGACTTAAAAAATAGTATTCTGTAATTATCAGCTTCTATCCCCTGAGAATGTCCACCGGAAAAACTTATCTTTATGGTTCCGGCTTTGCCATTTAATTTTACCTCTTTTAAACCAGACCAGGAATTTGCATGATTTGGGATAATTGTTTGGAAATCGACAATATTTTTAATAGAATTAATTATTTCACCTGTTATATTCGGGCCATTGGGACTGTAAGTTGATATACGCACTGTAAAAATTAAGGCTCTTGTAATGCCCGCAGGAACATCGATTGACCCTACAACTATTTCTCTTTCAAAAGGGGATTACTGTATCTGCACCTGCCTTTTTATATCCGTAGTTACCATTTGCATCTATACCAAAGCGGATACCACCCATATTGCTATTTATCTCACAACCCATAAGCAAACCCGAAAACAAACTATCAATAAAAAACATATATTGCCTATTACCTCTAACAGACCTGCACAGGTCTTTTTTAATACAACAATACCGGAAGGAAACGTGCGGAAAGCAACAATACAATCAGTGAGAGGAGGATGAGTGAAATGTACGAGATTATTATGGCCATGGGTATTCCATCGGCGATGACCGGCATATTTTTCTGGATGCTGGAAAGAAGAATGGAAAAGCGGGAAAAGAAACGGACAGAGAAAGAGCGTGTCAGGGAACGGCAGGAATTTCTCATGGTTAAAAGCATCGCCGCGGCCATTGCTTTGGGAGAGGCGACGGCAGAGGCGGTTGCCAGAATCCCCGACGCACATTGTAATGGGGAGATGCATACCGCACTGGAGTATGCAAAGCGGATCAAGCATGAGCAGAAGGAATTTCTGACACAACAGGGAATTGAGGCAATATACTGAAAAATACAGACAGGAGGAATCAAACAATATGAAAAAGATTGACTGGAAAAGAAAACTGACAAGCAGGAAGCTGTGGGCCGCCACAGCTTCTTTTGTTTCTATGCTGATTGTGGCAATGGGAGGAGCCGAGAATACGGCGACCCAGGTGACGGCACTGATTATGGCCGGCGCTTCTGTGATCGCGTATATTATCGGAGAGGGACTGACAGATTCTGCCAATACAGGTACGGAAGGGAAGGCGGAGGAATAGAGTAAACAGAGAGCAGACCCGGATCATTACATTGGGTATTTAAAAAGTAAAGGAGAAAAAATGGAATTATTGAAAGGCGTCGATGTATCGGCATTTCAGAATAAAGTCGACTGGAAGCGGGTTCAAACTGCAGGTGTGGCGTTTGCCGTACTGAAAGTGATCCGTAAGGATTTGAAGCCGGACAAAGAGTTTGAAAACAACTGGCAGGGCTGCCTGGAATCAGGTGTTCCCATTCAAGGGGTATATAATTATTCCTATGCGACAACTGTGCAAAAAGCGATCGGTGATGCGCAGGCTGTTCTGCACATCCTGGGATCGGAAAGGCATCCCATGGTATGGTTGGACTGGGAGGATCCGAGTCTTCCCAAAGGCCGGCAGGCCGCGGATATTATCAATGCATACGGCGATGTGATAACAGCCGGCGGATGCGATATGGGGTTGTATTTTGGCATGGCATATTATGACGCCAATCTGCGGGATATTATGGAGCTTGTGCGGCCGCAGTACCGGAAAGGCTGGACGGCCCGGTACTATAACGGTTATCGGGAAATGGACATAAACGACTCTGTGAATGAAAAGAAGAGACCGGATAATTTTGCCGGAGCGCTGTATGGCTGGCAGTATACATCCAGAGGACGGATTGACGGCATTACGGGATTTGTGGATCTGGATTTGTGGTATGTGGATACCGAAACGGCGGATGCGGAGCCGGAGATACGGGCAGCATACAGTCTTTCGGATTTCATTCGCGAGAGCCGGGACATCTGGGGTGTAACGGACACGGCAAGCGCCGCCGAAATTCTTAGAAAGACCGTTACGGTTAATACGACAAAAAACAAGTCCCATGAAATCGTAACACTGCTGGAACGATATATGCAGTCATTGGGATATTATACGGGCCATATTGAAGCCGACAGAGGCGGGACACCGGTATTTGGCAATGGCATGAAAAAAGCCGTTATTTTATATCAGACGCATGCCGTCGGGGCGCACAAACGTCACCGGGACGGAGAACTGACGGCGGGTGGAGCGACATGGGCGAAACTGTACGGGGCATGAACGGCACGCTGCAGATTTTTTACTATAATAAAGAAGTGATTCATTGAAAAAAGATTGCAAGCGCTATCTGTCTGTGCTACAATCTCTGATTAATATCCTGACCGGCATAATCATAAGGAAGAAGTATGAACCGGTCTTTCCGGGATGGATACAAAAGTTTTTACTACGGAGTGAATGCAAAATGAATCATCAAACAGTGATAAAAAGCGCGCTGAAGGCAGCATTTCCACACACAATACCGATCTTTGCGGGATTCTGGTTTCTGGGGATAACATATGGGATTTATATGCGGGCGTTGGGATTCGGCTTTGCCTATCCCATGGTCATGAGCGTTGTTATTTTTGGCGGTTCCCTGGAGTTTGTCGCGGCAGAAATGCTGCTTTCAGCGTTTGCCCCGCTTCAGACTTTCCTGGTGGCGCTGATGATTCAGGCACGGCATTTGTTTTACGGCATTTCCATGCTGGACCGGTTTCGGGGGACAGGCTGGAAAAAGTTTTATCTCATTTTCGGCATGTGTGACGAAAGCTTTTCCATCAATTATTCAGCCGCAATTCCCGAGGGTGTGGACCGGGGATGGTTTATGTTCTTTGTGACACTGTTGAACCATTTTTATTGGTTTTCGGGAGCGGCACTTGGCGGGATAGCCGGTTCGTTGATTTCTTTTAATCTGGAAGGGCTTGACTTTGTGATGACGGCAATGTTTGTCGTGATATTTCTGGAGCAGTGGTTAAAAGAGAAACGGCATAATACGGCACTGATCGGGCTGGCGGTTTCCGTAGTCTGTCTGTCCGTATTTGGAGCGGATTCGTTTTTGCTTCCGACGATGGGCTGCATACTTTGTGTGCTCACGGCTTTTCGCAAACCGATAGAAAGGGCGGGTGATACGACATGACACTTGTGCAGGAAGTGATTACCATCGGTCTGTGCGCGCTGGGGACAATGATGACGAGGTTTTTACCGTTTCTTATATTTTCTTCCCGAAAGCCTGCGCCGAAGTACATACAATATCTGGGCAGGGCGCTTCCGCCGGCAATATTCGGGATGTTGGTCGTATACTGTCTGAAAGGGGTAAGCATTGTTTCCGGCAGCCACGGTCTGCCGGAACTGCTGGCGATTGCCGTTGTCGTGGGCCTGCATCTTTGGAAACGACAGATGCTTCTTTCAATTGCGGCCGGTACACTCTGCTATATGCTGCTGGTGCAGTTTGTTTTCTGAGAGAGACAGCGGGGATATTGCCTCGAAGGAGAGAAAGATCATAAATCGTGCGGACGGTTATCGTGTGCGCTCCGGGGACGGCCGGGATGAACAGGAGCCTGCACAGCGCTTCTGACCGTTCGCGGATTTTAATGGAAAACCGTGGGGGAATATGCTATAATCTTGACAGAGATGATACTGCGAATAGGATAATCTCGGTTGACAGTACAGAAGTTTCAGGATATGGGAATGACGGAAAATGAATGAGACAAGACAGAACAGAACATGGTTTTTGAGAGGAATCAAGGATGGAATTCCGATTGCGCTCGGCTATTTTGCGGTGGCATTTGCGCTTGGAATTGCGGCGAAAAAAGCAGGCATGGATGTGGTGCAGGCAGGGATGATGTCGATAACAATGCTGGCTTCCGCGGGGCAGTATGGAGCGATTACAGTCATTGTGGGCGGCGGCGGGTATTTGCAGATGGCCGTTACCACGCTGATTGTCAATCTGCGGTATCTTCTGATGTCCTGTGCTCTGTCCCAGAAAGTAGACCCGGGACTGGGGATGGGGCATCGTTTTTTACTGTCGTATCCCGTTACGGATGAGATATTCGGAATTGCCATGGCGGTGGAGGGCAGGCTGAATCCGTTTTATAATTATGGAGCGGCGGCAGTGGCGGCGCCGGGCTGGACGGCAGGGGCGATTCTTGGTGCGGCGGCGGGAGCGATTTTACCGCGGCGGGTGGAAAACGCATTGAGTGTGGCGCTGTATGGGATGTTTTTGGCCATCATTATTCCGGCGGCGAAGAAAAACAAGATTGTGGCGTTTGTTGTGGCGTTCTCCATGGGATGCAGTTTTCTGTTTGCAAAGGCGCCCGTTCTGCGGGAGATTTCTTCGGGGATGCAGATTATTCTGTTGACGGTGCTGATTGCCGGCGCGGCGGCATTTTTCTTCCCGGTCAGGGAAGCGGAGGAAGGGGGAGACGGACATGCATCATAATATCTGGCTCTACCTGTTTGTGGCGGCGGTTACGATTTATCTGATTCGGGTATTGCCGATGACACTGATCCGGCGTGACATTAAAAATCCGTTTATCCGGTCTTTTCTGTATTATGTGCCTTATGTTACGCTGGCAGTTATGACTTTCCCGGCAATCTTATCCGCGACGGGCAGCCCTGTATCGGCCTGGGCGGGATTTTTGACAGGGGTGGTGCTGGCTTATGTGGATGGCAATCTCTTCCGGGTGGCGATCTGCTCCTGTGTGGTCGTTTACCTCGCGGAACTGTTTTACCATTAGATCATGAAGGATAGGTGTCGGCGTTGGAAAAAGCATATAAACTGGAATTTGCAAATGAGCAGGAGCACAGTCTTTCCGTGAGCTGCTGCGGCTGTTCCCGCACGGAACCGCTGCACAGTTTCGGGCCTGCGCTGAAACCGCATTTTCTCATTCATTATGTGCTCAGCGGAAGGGGAACGTTTTCCGTGCGCGGTCAGGAGTATGGGCTGGAGGCCGGCAGCGGGTTTTTGATTGAGCCGGGAGAGCTTGTTTTTTATCAGGCTGACGGGCAGGAGCCATGGACGTATGTCTGGGTTGGCTTTGGAGGCAGTCAGGCCGGAGAATATGTCAGAAAGATGGGGCTGTCAGGCGGACATCCGGTTTTTCATTCCGAAAGGCAGGAAGAATTGTACGCCTGTGTGCGCAACATGATGGAGCACAATACGTCCGCCGTGGCGGATGAACTGCGCAGGAACGGAGAACTCGCAGTGTTTCTCTCTCTGATCGTATCGGATATGCAGCTGCGCAAATCAGATGATGTCAACGGGGCGAATACATATGTGAAAAAGGCAATCGGCTTTATCCGGCAGAATTACTGCAATCCGATCCGGGTGACGGATGTGGCGGAGTTTGTCTGTGTCAACAGAAGTTATCTCTGTTCGTTGTTCAAAGACTCCATGGGTATATCGCCGCAGAAATTTCTGGCAGCTTACCGGATTACCCGGGCGGCGGAATTGCTGCAGACGACGGATATACCGATTGAGAGTATCGGGTTATCCTGCGGGTATAACGACGCGATTGTGTTTACAAAGGCGTTCCGGCAGGATAAAGGCGTCTCACCTTCCTGCTATCGGAAGTCATGGCGTGAGAGCGGCAGCAGGCACAACCGGGAACAGCTGTTGCAGATTGAAGATTTGATTCGAAAAAGCGGAAAGGGAAAAGGAGGAAAACAGATGGAAGCATTGCATGTGATCGAAAACGAATACATGACGGTAAAAATAAACGATGCGGGAGCGGAGTTATGGGAGCTGTGGAATAAAAAGACGGGAGAGCAGATCATCTGGGACGGCCGTCCGGAGGTCTGGAACCGCCGTACGCCGGTTTTGTTTCCTTTTGTGGGCCGTGTTACGGAAAACGCTTACGTATATCAGGGAAACACGTATCCGATGGGGCAGCATGGCTTTGCCAGAGACATGCGGTTTGCGATGGTGGAAAAGGGAGACGATTACGTGATTCACGAACTGCGTGCAGACGCGGGGACGAAAAAACGCTATCCGTTTGATTTTGCATTCCGTGTCACCCACCGGCTGGACGGAGAGAATCTTTTGGTTGCATGGGAAGTGAAAAACTGCGGCGATGAAACCATGTATTTCCGTATCGGCGGGCATCCGGGATTCGCGCTGCCGGATATGGAAAAGGAAGACGATGCGGTGTACAGTCTGTATTTTCCGGGCCAAGAGCGCCTCACATATCTTCTGGTTGACATGGCGACGGGATTGGGAAAGCCGCAGCAGACATGGGAACTTTCCCTGTCGCAGGGGCGCTGCCCGATCGGCAGACATATGTTCGATCAGGATGCACTTGTATTTGACGGCGGGCAGATTACAGAAGTTTCGATTCTGCGGCCGGACGGCAGTCAATATGTGACACTGGCAGGTGCGGATTTTGCGAGCTTCGGCATCTGGGCGAAGCCGGGCGCGCCGTTTGTATGTCTGGAACCGTGGGCGGGACGCTGCGACAATCAGGACAGCACACAGGAACTCGAACAAAAGCCGGGGATGAATCGCCTGGAAGCGGGCGGTGTGTACACGAACGGGTACCGAATCGGAATCGGCGGGAATTTATAAATCGGGGAGAACGATGTGGGGGCATACTACGATGACGACCGGGGGCGTTACGGCACCGGGGAGAGTTATGACTATTTCTGGAAATATGATGAGGACGAAAGCGTTCGGATTGTCACCAGTGAAGACGGACTCTGGACGTATGCGGTGAAGGCGGAGGACGAGGCCGGCGGCGGAATTGAGCTGGTGCGTTATAACGGCGATCAGACGGAGATTGCCGTACCGGACAGTGTTGACGGCAGGCCGGTTACGGCACTGTCCGGTACGTTTGACGGCTTTTATGAATTGAAGCGCGTGTCTGTTCCGGAAGGGGTAATCTCCATCGAGGGCGCTTTTTATGGATGTGAAGGTCTGGAAAACGTTGCGCTGCCGGACAGTCTGGAAGAAATGCCACATGGTCTGAACGGCTGCCGTTCTCTGAAAGACGTGAAAATACCACCCCACGTGCGCGACTTTTCCTGGGCATTCGAGGGAACAGAGCTGGAAACCATTGTGTTTCCGAAGGGGACGGAGGACATCAGCCATGCTTTTATGGATTCTGCCGCTCTGCGGTCTGCCGTTGTGCCGGGGAGCGTAACGAATATGGAGGAGGCGTTTGCGGACTGCGAGGCCCTGACGCATGTGGCGCTGGAGGATGGCATCGATGAAATTGGAGATTACGCCTTTTATCACTGTACCGCGCTTCGGGAACTGACCATTCCGAAGAGTGTCACAAAGTTCGGAACGCTTGCCGTCGGATTTATGGAACTGCGGGAATATACGGATTCCCGGAAGACGGCGTATCGGATCCGGGGAAATGCGGTTATCCCCGGATTCCGGATCCGGGGCACAGCCGGTTCACAGGCGGAGCGGTATGCGCAGGAAAACGCGATTCCGTTTATACCGGTACAGGAATGATTTCGGGCGAAAACGGATGCATGGATACATATGTGCAGTCACATCCTGTCTTACGCCTGTTCCAGCCAGCCAATTACATCGTTCAGGGAAGACAGTTCGGCGGCAGCCATTTTACGGAATTTTTCTCCCGGCATTTTCATATCGGGGATGCAGATGACATCAATTCCTGCGGCATATGCTGCCTGTACCCCTGCTTCGCTGTCTTCCAGTACCAGGCAGTTTTCAGGAGGTTCTTTGGCATATTCGCAAGCTTTTAGAAAAATGTCGGGGTGCGGCTTGCCTCTTTTTACTTCAGTACCAAATACCATCCGGTCAAAAGCGTTTTCGATTTTATTTTGTGCCAGAATCTTCACCGCGCGTTCACGCGTACTGGAAGATGCCAGTATGGTTTTATAGCGTTGCTTTTGCAGACAGGCCAGCAGTTCGCGGGCGCCCTGCTTTAAGGGAATTCCCTTTTTGATATATTCTTTTTCTTTCACGGCTTCAAATGCAAGTCCTTCTTCTATGGTGATGGGGAGCTGAAATGCGTCGATCAGTGTCCGCATATTGTCAACCGCCGTTTTTCCGCTATAACGATGAATATATTCTTCGAGAGATATATGCCGGTCATATTCTGCCGTCAGATCACAGTAGAGTTGAAAGGCAACGGGTTCGCTGTCGATCAGCAAACCATCCAGATCAAAAATAACCGTATTTTTCATAAGCCATACTCCTTACATTTTGTTTTTTTCATTCTATCATGGAAATATGGATTGCCGCTATCGGAAAAGCGACATATACTGTAACAAACAGGGAAATGCCCAAACCGGGAAATTATCATATCATCTGGTTGACAATCTCTGATTTCCCTGTTAAAATGAAAAACGAAATTCTGAAAGAGGTGAAAAAATGCGGATATAATCTACTTTTGAGAACATGAGAAACCATTAACACGGTATTTCGTTTTCGTTTCTATGGCCGATAGCGGGCAGGAGATGTGAGCGGAAGGAAATACCGACGTTTCCTGTTGCCAAAAGCCGATTATGTTCCTGCATAACCTCTTTTTTTCGTGGGAAAAATCAGGCATATTCTGCCATATTCACAGATACCGCAGGAAAAAGAGAACAGAGGACAAAACACGGAACCGTTTGGCAGCAAAGGGTTCTTTTTTGTTATACGGGAAATTCCCCCGGATTTCCGATATGACGAAATCAAACAGAATCCTGTAAAGCGGAAAAGGAGGAGAGATACATGTCTCAGATCAGTGTCAACAATCTGACGTTTTCCTATGAAGGAAGTTATGATACCATTTTTGAAAATGTTTCGTTTTCCGTCGATACGGACTGGAAACTGGGCTTTATCGGCCGGAACGGAAAGGGAAAGACGACATTTCTGCAGCTTTTGCGCGGTGTTTACGAGTATGAGGGGAATATTACGGCGAGCACGGCGTTTGATTATTTCCCGTACTGCCTGACTGCGGCGCAGATGGAAGAATGCGGGGCAGAGCTTGCGCAACAGATGAAACCGGAGTGCGAATCGTGGAAGGTAATCTGTGAACTGGATAAACTGGATGTGGACGCGGAGGCACTGTATCGTCCCTTTCGGACATTGAGCCACGGAGAGCGGACCAAGGTAATGCTGGCGGTTTTGTTTTCGGGAGAACATGATTTTCTGCTGATTGATGAGCCGACCAATCATCTGGATATGGCGTCCAGAGAGACGGTGAGAAACTATCTGGCCGGGAAGAAAGGGTTTATTCTCGTATCGCATGACAGGGAACTGCTGGATGCCTGTATTGACCATGTGCTGGTGCTCAATCGCAGCTCAATAGAAGTGCAGAGCGGGAATTTTACAAGCTGGTGGGAAAATAAGCAGCGTCAGGATACCTTTGCCAGAGCGGAGAACGATAAGCATCGGAAAGAGATCCGGAAACTGGAAAAAGCTTCGCGGCGTACAGGGCAGTGGGCGGAGCAGAACGAGCGGACAAAGATCGGATATGACCCGAAAAAGGAGCCGGACCATGCAAACCGGGCTTTTATCGGTGAAAAGACGCGGAAAATGCAGAGCCGGATGAAACAGATTCAGGGGCGGATTCAGCGGGAGATTGCGGAAAAAGAAGGACTTCTGAATGATCTGGAGAATCCGGTGGATTTGAAAATTATGCCGCTGCGGCATGAGAAAGAGACCTTGATTTCCGTGCGGGATTATGGGCTTTGGTACGGGAATCCGGGAAAGGAACTGTTTTCGGATCTGCGGTTTACACTGCGCAGAGGGGAACGACTTTTCGTGAACGGCAGAAACGGATGCGGGAAATCCAGTCTGCTGCACGCGGTGCTGGCGCATGCGGCAGGGAATACGTGGCAGCCGGAGGGCGGTGGGGGAGAACGGGGAACATTGGAGACTGCCTCGGGCCTGACGGTCTCTTATGCCGGTCAGGACACTTCTTTTCTAAGCGGAAAGATTACGGATTTTTGCAGAGAGCGTGCGCTGGATGAAAGTTTGTTCTGCGCCGTTTTGCGGCAGCTCGCCGTGGAACGGGAACAGTTTTCCAAACCGATGGAGGATTTTTCCGAGGGGCAGAAAAAGAAAGTGCTGCTGGCGGCCAGTTTTCTGACGCCTGCGCACCTGTATATCTGGGACGAACCGCTGAATTATATTGATGTTTTTTCCCGCATGCAGATTGAAAAACTGCTTCTTGATGCCGGCCCGACGATGCTTGTGGTGGAGCATGACGGGCGATTTCGGGAGAAGATTGCGACGGGGGTTGTCGACCTGTAGGAAAGCCGGTTTCTGTCATGCCTTGTGCGCCTTCCTTTTTTAACATTTTCACAGTTTTAGACAACAAAGAAAAGCTGTCAGGATACGGCGGGATGTGGTAACATAAAATAAAAAAGAAGGAGATGGGGCTATGAAAGAAAAACTGTTGGAGAAATTCAGGGAACTGTATGGCAGCGCGGAAGGTGTCAGTGTGTATTTTGCTCCGGGGCGGGTCAATATGATCGGAGAGCATACGGATTATAACGGGGGGCATGTGTTTCCGTGTGCACTGACAATCGGTACCTATATGGCCGTAAAAAAGCGGCAGGACAGAAAGCTGCGTTTTTATTCGATGAATTTTGAAAAACTCGGTGTGCTGGAATCGGCAATCGACGGTATCGAGCCGGAGGATGCGGCAGAGTGGACGAATTATCCCAAGGGCGTAATGTGGGCGTTTGCGGGCAGGGGATTTCTGATGGACTGTGGCCTGGATATGGTGATCTATGGCAATATTCCCGCGGGTTCCGGCCTTTCTTCCTCCGCGTCTCTGGAAGTGGTGACGGGTTTTATGCTGAAGGAGCAGTATGGGTTTGCGGTAAGCAATATTGACATTGCCCTGATCGGACAGTATTCCGAAAACAATTTTAACGGCATGAACTGCGGCATTATGGATCAGTTTGCGTCGGCTATGGGAAAAAAAGATCATGCGATCTTCCTGAATACGGCGGATCTGTCATATGAATATGCGCCGCTTGTGCTGGACGGAGCGAAAATTCTCATTACGAACAGCAATGTAAAACACAAACTGGTGGATTCGAAATATAACGAACGCAGAAGCGAGAGCGAAACGGCTTTGCAGGAGCTGCAGGAAGTTATCGGCATCAAGACACTCGGCGATCTGTCGGAGGAGCAGTTTGATACCTATCAGTCTGCGATAAAGGATGAGATCAGGAGAAAGCGCGCAAAACATGCGGTCTATGAGAACCGGCGCACGATTCGCGCGGTGGAAGCGCTGAAGAACAATGACATTGCGCTGTTCGGCGAGCTGATGAATGCGTCGCATGTGTCTCTGCGGGACGATTACGAAGTATCCTGTGAAGAAATCGATGTACTCGTGGACGAGGCATGGAAAGTGGACGGCGTGATCGGTTCCCGTATTACGGGCGGCGGGTTCGGGGGATGTACGGTGAGCATTGTAAAAGACGAAGCGATCGATGCGTTCCGGCAGCAGGTAGGAGCGGCTTATACGGAGAGAACAGGCAATACGGCGGACTTTTATGTTGTGGACATCGGAGACGGACCGTCTGTATTATAAGGAGGGGAGAGTATGATTCAGGAAGCGATCGGGAAGCTGACGGCATATGGCATTGCAACCGGTCTGATCGATGAGGCGGACAGAACTTATACGATCAATCGGCTGTTGGAACTGTTCCGGCTGGATGAATGGGAAGGGACAGAAAACGACACGGATGTCACTGACTGGACGGCAGAGCTGGAAGGCATCCTCGGAGAGATGCTGACATATGCGCATGAGAACGGGATTTTGCCGGAAGACGATATTGTACATCGGGATTTATTTGACACAAAGATTATGGGACTGCTGACGCCGCGGCCGGGGGAGGTGATCCGCCGGTTTCGGGAACTGTATGCACAGTCACCGGAGAAGGCGACGGATTTTTATTACCGGTTCAGTCAGGATACCGATTATATCCGGCGTTACCGGATTGCCCGCGACAGGAAGTGGACCGCGGACACGGAATACGGCAGACTGGACATTACGATCAATTTGTCCAAGCCGGAGAAAGATCCGAAGGCGATTGCGGCGGCGAAGCTGGCAAAGCAGAGCGGGTATCCTAAATGTCTGCTGTGCAGGGAGAATGAAGGTTATGCGGGGCGTGTGAACCATCCCGCGCGTCAGAACCACCGGATTATTCCGGTGACGATTCAGGAGAGCGACTGGTATCTGCAGTATTCTCCGTATGTTTATTATAATGAACACTGTATTGTGTTTAACAGCCGCCATGTGCCGATGAAAATCGAACACGGGACATTCTGTAAGCTGCTGGATTTTGTAGAGCAGTTTCCGCATTACTTTGTCGGTTCGAACGCCGATCTGCCTATAGTGGGCGGTTCGATTTTAAGTCACGATCATTTCCAGGGCGGCCACTATGAGTTTGCCATGGACCGTGCGCCTGTGGAGTACGATTTTACCGTAACCGGTTATGAGGATGTGGAAGCCGGGATTGTGAAATGGCCGATGGCGGTCATCCGCCTGCGGTGCGCAGATCGGGAAAAACTGACAGAATTGTCAGATTTGATCCTGGAAAAATGGCGCGGATATACGGACGAATCTGCCTTTATCTTTGCGGAGACGGAGGGTGAACCGCATAATACGATCACACCGATCGCACACTATAAAGACGGGAAGTTCCAGCTCGATCTGGTACTGCGCAATAATATTACGACGCCGGAACATCCGCTTGGGGTTTACCATCCGCATGCCGGTCTGCATCATATCAAAAAGGAAAATATCGGTCTGATCGAAGTGCTGGGACTGGCGATTCTGCCCGCCCGACTGAAAACGGAGATGGAACTGCTGCAGGATGCGATTCTGCACGGGAAAGACATCCGCAGCATTCCCGAGATCGAGAAGCATGCCGACTGGGCGGAGGCGTTTTTGCCGGGGTATGAGACGATCACAGAGGAAAACATCGGCGGGATTCTGCAGAAGGAAATCGGTCTGGTATTCTGTCAGGTGCTTGCGGATGCCGGCGTATTTAAACGGGATGCGGCGGGAGAAGCGGCATTCCGCCGGTTTACGGACAGTCTGGCATAGAAATGTCCGGCGTGGGTATGTCTGCGGCGGCAGGCAGAAAGAGCGGACCGTGTGAGTAAGGAAGTGCGATGAAGGTATTGCTGGCGGCGGTAAACGCAAAATATATTCATTCCAACCCTGCCGTATACAGCCTGCGGGCGTATGCGGCGGGGTATGCGTCGTGCGTGGAAATCGCGGAATATACGATTAATCAGAGCGCGGGGGCGATTCTTGCGGATCTCTATGAGAGAAGACCACGGATGATTGCTTTTTCGTGTTATATCTGGAACTGGCGCATGATCCGGGGGCTGCTGTGGGACTTGCAGCAGATTTTGCCGGATACGGATATTTGGCTTGGCGGGCCGGAGGTATCCTATGACGCGCCGGCGGTTCTGAAAACATATCCGTGGCTGACCGGGATTATGGTCGGCGAAGGCGAGGAGACGTTCCGGGAGCTGATGGGATATTACTGTGGGGAAGACATAAGGCTGACAGAAGTGTCAGGAATCTGCCTGCCGGGAATCGTGATGACGCCTGCACGGGAACTGCCGGATATGGACAGCCTTCCGTTTCCGTATGACGATACGGCGGTCTTCCAAAACCGCATAATCTACTATGAATCGAGCCGGGGATGTCCGTACAGATGCAGTTATTGCCTCTCGGGCATCGAGAAAGCAGTGCGTCTGCGGAGTTTGCCGCTTGTAAAGCGGGAGCTGGATTTCTTTCTCGAGCGGCGAGTGGCACAGGTAAAGTTTGTGGACCGGACGTTTAACTGCCGCCGCAGCCATGCACTGGCTGTGTGGCGTTATCTGGCCGAACATGACAATGGCGTCACAAACTTTCATTTCGAGATCGCGGCGGAGCTTTTGCAGGCGGAGGAAATCGCACTTTTACAGTGTGTGCGGCCGGGACTGATTCAGCTGGAGAGCGGCGTGCAGTCGACGAATCCCGACACGCTGCGGGCAATCCACAGGCACACGGATCTGATACGGCTGCGGGAGGCGGTTGGGCAGATCCGGGCGGGAGGGCGGGTTCACATGCATCTGGACCTGATTGCAGGACTGCCGTACGAAGATTATGACAGTTTTGTCAGATCCTTTGACGATGTCTATGCCATGCATCCCCATCAGCTTCAGCTCGGTTTTCTGAAAGTGTTAAAGGGTTCTCCGCTATATGAAAAGACGAGGGAATACGGCATTGCCTACAGCAGTGAACCGCCTTATGAAGTGCTGTATACCCGTTGGCTTTCCTACGCTGAACTGCGCAGGCTGAAACTGGTGGAGGAAATGGTGGAGCTGTATTATAACAGCGGACAGTTCCGCCATACGCTGACAGCGCTGGAGCATGCATTTGCAAGCCCGTTCCGGCTTTATGAAAAACTGGGGGCGTTTTATGAGGAGCGCGGATATGTCACCAATCATCCGGCGCGCAGCCGCCGGTATGATATATTACTGGAATTTGCCTGTTCCGGAGACGGGGAACACGCTGCGCTTTACCGGGAGCTGCTGACATTCGACTTATATCTGAGGGAAAAATGTAAGAGCAGGCCGGCGTTTGCCTGTGATCTGACGGCGTATCGTGCGGCGCTGCGGACATACGGGGAGGACAGGGCAGACCATGTGGAGCCTTTCTTTTATCCCGTCTGGGCCGGTTCGCTGGAGGAAATGGAAGTGCGCCGCGAAAGGCCGGCGTTTGTACGGTTTCACTATGCGGAGAGAGATCCGCTGAATCACGATGCGGAGATTACGGTTTTATGACAATACATGCGGGAAATACGATGCGTTTACCGGATCGCTATGTTGCACTTGATCTGGAAATGACAGGGTTGAGTCCGAAGCGGGACAGGATTATCGAAATCGGGGCGGTGCTTGTGGAAAACGGTGATGCGCGGGCCGTCTTTTCCCGGCTGATTAATCCGGGGCGGGAAATACCGGAGCGGATTACGGAGATTACGGGTATCACAGAGGCAGATGTGCGGAACGCGCCGTATGTGGAGGAGATATTGACAGAACTGTCAGATTTTATCGGGGACAATGATTTGCTCGGACACCGGATCCTGCTGGACTACACGTTTTTGAAGCGGGTGTTTGTCAATGCGGGGCGGGCCTTTGAAAAAAACGGCATTGATACACTGAAACTGGCCCGGAAGTATCTGCCGGAACTGCCGGGCAGACGGCTTTCGGAGTTGTGCGCATACTATGAAATTCCGCTGCGGGCACACCGGGCAGCGGACGATGCGATGGCGGCGCACACTGTGTATCAGAGACTGCGGCTGGCTTTCGATACGCCGTCGAATACGGATGCGCAGAAGGATTTTCGTGCGCATCCGCTTGTGTGCAGTATAAAAAAGGAATCGCCTGCCGGCAGGGGGCAGAAAGACCGGCTGTTGTCACTGCTTCGCAGACATAATCTGCCGGTAACTGTCGATGTGGAGCATATGAGCAAAAATGAAATCAGCCGCCTGACGGATCGGATTCTTGCAAGATACGGCCGATAATTTTTTGCGCCGCATCGGGAAGCGTTTCCACGGTGCGCATCAGGCCGGCGATTTTGTCCGGTTCTCCCTGCGCGCGGTAAATGGAGGCCAGCAGCCGGTAAGTGCCGCTGACATCGGTGCGGGTGGAAACGGCAAATTCCAGTATGGTGCGCGCTTCGTCCGTTAGGTTCTGTGCATAGAGCAGGGAGGCCCATTTCTGTAAGGTGCGGGCCAGCATGGTATAGTTCTGGTCATACTGTGTCAGGGCGGTGATATTGGGCGCCCCGTACATCAGTTTGAGATCGGTATTGGTATAGCCGGTGAGATTGACGACCGTCTCCTGCGCCAGTGTGCGGATGACATCAAGGCATTCCTGCACGTCTTCCCGGTCGCAGCAGGCATCCATCGGCAGGTCGGACAGGGGAATGGTAATATACGCCAGGTCATCAAGCGGTTTTCTGCGTGTGCTGTTTGCCTGTTTTTCTCTTTCCCAGAACTGTTTGGACTGATTTTCCTCGATACGTCTGGTCTTGGAAAGTTCATAGGTCAGCCATACGATAAAGACGATAAAACTTGCCAAAAACGGTAATTTCATATATAATATCCTTTCAGCGGGGTGATATTATGTTTCATAATAAAAGGACGAAGAAAATCATTTCTTCTGTTATCATACTCATTATTGTACTGGCAATGATTTTGCCTACACTAATTTATTTTATTTCATAATGTGGTGAAATGTCAATTCGGAAGGGGAAATTATGAAAAAATGGACGATGGCTCTGACGGGAGCCATAGCAGTGATAGCCGGTGCCTTTGTATTTCAGGCAGGCGTGGCCGCTCAGGGGAACGGGGCGGAAAAGATGCAGAACGGTATCTTTGTCGGAGACATCGATGTTTCCGGCATGGGGAAAGAGGAGGCGGAATCCGCAGTGCGCGGTTACGTGGACGGTCTGCGGGAACTGCCGGTTACGTTGAACGCGGTCGGCGGTAATCAGATTACGGTTACGGTCGGCGATATGGGCATTCAGTGGGAAAATCCGCAGGTATTGGATGATGCGTTTTCGCTGGGAAAAGAAGGCAATATTATTAAGCGCTACAAGGAACTGCGGGAGCTGGAGCGGAATACAAAACGTTATGATATGGAACTTTCGTTTGACCGGGCGGCTCTGACGACACTGTTGACGGAGCAGTGCACCCAGTTTGACGTGGAGGCGGAAGACGCTTCACTGCGGCGGGAAAACGGGCAGTTTATCATTGAAGGCGGACAGACAGGAGAAAAAGTTGACATAGAGGCGTCTGTGGAGGCACTGGAGGCATTTTTGCAGGATGGCTGGAAGAAGGAAGCCGCGACGGTCGATCTGGTTGTGGCGGTTGACGAGCCGCGGGGCAGCAGGGAAGATCTGGAAAAGGTAAAAGACGTTCTGGGAACATTTACGACAAGCTACAGTTCTTCGGGGGCGGACAGAAGCGCCAATGTCTCCAACGGCTGCGCATTGATTAACGGCACGACATTGTATCCGGGCGAGGAATTTTCGGCATATGAGAAGGTAAGTCCTTTTACGGAAGAAAACGGGTATCATCTGGCCGGCTCGTATCTGAACGGCATGGTGGTGGAAAGTCTGGGCGGCGGTATCTGCCAGGTGTCCACGACATTATACAATACCGTGCTTTTGTCGGAACTGGAAGTGACGGAGCGCCACAATCATTCGATGGAAGTCAGCTATGTGCAGCCTTCCGCGGATGCGGCGATCGCGGAGAGCGCGGGCAAGGATTTCCGGTTTGTGAATAATCTGGAGTACCCGATCTATATCGAGGGACATACTGCGGATAAGAAGATTACGTTTACGATTTACGGCGTGGAGACAAGGGATCCGGGCCGGAGCATATCCTATGAGAGTGAGATTTTGTCCGAGTCCAGACCGAATTCGGAGAGTGTAATCGCGGACGGCGGGCAGCCGATCGGATATGTGAAAGTACAGTCTGTCCATGTGGGACGGACAGCAAAGCTGTGGAAGGTGACAAAGGAAAACGGCGCGGAAGTGAGCCGGGAAGAGGTAAACAGCAGCAGTTATAAGATGGTGCCGCGGACGGCCACGGTGGGGACGGCGACATCCGACCCGGTGGCGGCGCAGTTGATTCAGGCGGCGATTGCGACCAATGACATTGATTATATTAAAGGTGTGGCGGCACAGCTTAAGGCGGGCGATACGACGCTCGGCGGGACCGTGCCGCAGCAGCCGGTGATACCGGGTATCGACGGCGTTTTGCCGGACGGAACGATACCGCCGGCAGCCGTGCCGGAAGGAACGGTGCCGGAGACGCCGGCAGTACCGGAGGCGCCGCCTGCAGCGGCTCCCGAAGCCGCACCGGCGCAATAAAAACCATGGGGATTGCTACGGAGACTGGGAATGAAGACAGGAAAAGTGCCGGAAAGCGTATTGAAGCGCTCCGTTTTGCAACAGATTCATAATCGAAGAGAGGAAGTAATACTTGGCGCAGGTGTGGGGGAAGACTGCGCCATTTTAGCACTGCCGGAAGACGAGGTGTTTGTCGTTTCCACAGATCCGATTACGGGCACTGCACGGGATGCGGGAATGCTTGCGGTACAGGTGTCGGCAAACGATCTTGCCAGCGCCGGCGCGGAGCCGGTGGCCGTTCTCGTATCTGCGCTTTTGCCGGAAGGGACGGAGGAAGCGGAGATCCGGGAGCTGATGCGGCAGATGGAGACGGCCTGCGAAACGCTGCATATGGAAATCGCGGGCGGTCATACGGAGATTACACGGGCAGTCAATCAGCCGGTGCTTACGGTGACGGGAATCGGCAGGGTAAAAAGAGGCAGCATTGTCACGACGGGCGGAGCAAAGCCGGGGCAGGATGTGGTGGTGTCGAAATGGATTGGACTGGAAGGGACTTCCATCATAGCGAAAGAAAAGGAGACGGAACTGCTGACGCGCTTTCCGTCGCATATGATAGAGACGGCCAAGGGGTTTGACCGGTATCTGAGCATAGTACCGGAGGCCGCCACCGCCGGGAAGTCCGGCGTTTCGGCTATGCATGATGTGACAGAGGGCGGCATTTTCGGCGCGCTCTGGGAGCTTGCGGAGAGTTCGGGCGTCGGACTGGAAATCGACTGGAAGAGAATCCCCGTGCGGCAGGAGACCATCGAGATCTGTGAATTTTTTGAAATCAATCCCTATGAACTGATTTCAAGCGGCAGTCTCCTGATGGTGACGGACGACGGATTCGGACTGGTGAGGGAACTGGAAGCGATACGGATACCCGCGGCCGTGATCGGTAAGGTGCGGGAAGGAAATGACAGGGTTGTCATAAGCGGAGAAGAACGTCGTTTTCTGGGACCTCCCAAAGCAGACGAACTGTATCGGGTAATATAATACGGCTCTGTCAGGAGCCGGGAATGGGAGATGGATTATGAGAGAACAGATTTTGGCGATTATAGAAAAAAACAGCCGGATTGATCTGAAAGAGCTGGCGGTGCTTTTGGGCGTGGAAGAACTTGACATCGTAAATGAACTGGCAGCCATGGAAGCGGAAGGAATTATCTGCGGTTATCATACGCTGATTGACTGGGAAAAAACATCAATTGATAAGGTGACGGCGCTGATCGAGGTACGGGTGACGCCACAGCGCGGCCAGGGGTTTGACAACATTGCGGAGCGGATTTACAAATACCCTGAGGTGACGGCGGTTTACCTGATTTCCGGTGCGTACGATCTGCTCGTGACGCTGGACGGCAAAAATCTGCGGGATATTTCCCGCTTTGTATCCGACAAACTTTCGACCATGGACTATGTGCTCAGCACGGCGACGCATTTTATTCTGAAGAAGTACAAAGACCATGGTACAATATTGACAAAAAAATACGAAGATACGAGAGAGAAGGTGTCGCCATGAGAAATCCGTTATCGGAAAGAACGGTCGGCCTGAAACCTTCAGGCATCCGAAAGTTTTTTGACATAGTCAGCGAGATGGATGATGCCATTTCACTCGGCGTGGGTGAACCGGATTTTGATACGCCGTGGCATGTTCGGGATGAGGGAATCTATTCGCTGGAAAAAGGCAGAACATTTTATACATCCAATGCCGGCCTGAAGGAGCTGAAAGACGAAATCGTTCACTATCTGGACAGACGATTCGGTATCCGCTATCATGCGGGGCGGGAAGTGCTTGTCACGGTGGGCGGCTCGGAGGCGATCGACATTGCCCTGCGCGCGATGCTGAATCCGGGAGAGGAAGTATTGATTCCGCAGCCCAGTTATGTATCCTATGAACCGTGTACCATACTGGCGGACGGTGTGCCGGTTATCATTAACCTGAAAGCGGAAAACGAATTCCGCCTGACGGCGGCGGAGCTGCGGGAAGCCATTACCGATAAGACAAAGGTTTTGATTCTGCCGTTCCCCAATAATCCCACCGGTGCCATTATGGAGCGGAAGGATCTGGAAGCCATTGCGGAAGTGATTCTGGAACATGATATTTTCGTGATCTCGGACGAGATATACGGGGAACTGACGTACAACGGCGGTCATGTGTCGATCGTCAATATTCCGGGAATGCAGGAGCGGACGGTGCTGATTAACGGCCTTTCCAAGTCACATGCGATGACGGGCTGGCGCTTGGGTTATGCCTGCGGACCGGAACAGATCATTGCCCAGATGCTGAAGATCCATCAGTATGCGATTATGTGTGCGCCGACCACAAGCCAGTATGCGGCGGTGGATGCACTGAAAAACGGCGATGAAGACGTCAGCCAGATGCGCGAAGCGTATAATCAGAGACGGCGTTATCTGCTGCATGCCTTTCGTCAGATGGGACTGGAATGTTTCGAGCCTTACGGTGCGTTTTACGTCTTTCCTTCGATTCAGGAGTTCGGCATGACAAGTGAGGAATTTGCCGAGCGTTTCCTGGCGGAAGAGAAAGTGGCTGTCGTACCGGGCGCGGCTTTCGGGGAGAGCGGGGAAGGATTTGTGCGCATTTCTTATGCGTATTCTCTGGAAAATCTGAAAGTGGCGATCGGGAAGCTGGAGCAGTTTGTGGAAAAACTGCGCCGGGAACGGGGAAAGTAACGGCGTATGATGAACATTGTGCTGCATCAGCCGGAGATTCCGGCCAATACGGGGAATATCGGACGGACCTGCGTAGCCGCAGGGGCACGCCTGCACCTGATCGAGCCGCTCGGCTTCCGGTTGAGCGAAAAGGAAATAAAACGAGCGGGAATGGACTACTGGGCGCAGTTGGATGTGACGCGATATGTCAATTATGACGCTTTTCTGGAACAGAATCCGAATGCAAAACTCTGGTATGCCACGACCAAGGCGAAGCAGACGTATACAGAGGTCCGTTTCGGGACCGATGATTATCTGATGTTCGGAAAGGAGAGCGGCGGTATCCCAGAGGAAATTCTCGCAGATCACCCGGAGCGGTGTATCCGCATTCCCATGCTGGATACGATTCGTTCCCTGAATCTGTCAAATTCCGTAGCGATCGTGCTGTATGAAGCGCTGCGGCAGAATGATTTTTTACATATGAAACGGGAGGGGGAGCTGCATCGCCTGCAATGGCGGTGAGGGGCTTCCCCTTCCCGGTTTCCGGTTTTCATTCTTCGTCATCATCTTCCCCTTTGGCCAGCGTAAAAATAAATTCCGTTCCCACGCCCTCGGTGCTGACGACATTGATATTTTCTCCGTGGGACTGAACGATCTCTTTTACAATGGAGAGACCCAGTCCGGTGCCCTTCTTATCTTTACCGCGGGAGAGATCGGTTTTATAGAAGCGGTCCCAGATCAGTTTCAGACTGTCTTTGGGAATGCCGATGCCGTTGTCTTTGACGGAGATCAGCACTTTGCTGCTTTTTTCGGTCGTCTCGATTTTGATGATGGAATCGTTGTGGCTGAATTTGATGGCATTGTCGAGCAGGTTATAGAGAACCTGCTGAATCTTGTCGGGATCGGCGTTGACAGAGAGCGCTTCGCCGGTCAGTACCAGTTCAATGGCGATCATTTTGCTGGTACAGATGCCTTCAAAGGCGGCTGCGGTATTGCGGATTGTCTCGTTAATGTCGAAGTCCGTGCGTTCGAGCAGCATGCCCTTTGTATTCAGGTTATTGAGCTGCAGCAGGCCGTTGGTCAGCTTGGTCAGCCGTTCGGTTTCGTTGAGGACGATATGGAGATATTTTTCGTGCATTTCCGGCGGGACAGTGCCGTCCAGCATGGCTTCCAGATACCCCTTGATGGAAGTCAGGGGAGAACGGAAATCGTGAGAGACATTGGCGACGAATTTTTTCTGGTTGTCTTCGCTTTTGGCGATTTCGCTTGCCATAAATGACAGCGACGCGGCCAGATACCCCATTTCGTCATCGCTGTCCACCTGAAATTCATAATGCATATTGCCGCCGGCATACTGTTCCGTGGCATAGGTAATCTTACGGAGGGGAATGTATACCATTTCCGTAAAGAAGAAAAGTATAATCATCGACAGTAAAAGCATTATAATCAGCAGAATATAGGAGATATTCAGCAGACTGTCGGACGACTGCCGGATGGCCTGCATCGATGTGTGCATGACAACATATCCGTTTACTTTAAAGTTCGATGTGATGGGGGCAAAAACGCTTAATGTCTCCTCGGAGAAGGTCTGGAAAAAGTTGCCGACAGTATAGTAGGAGCCGGCCGTAATGGTCGGATCAAAGTTTTCGACAATGACGGGCGTTTCTAT
The DNA here is from genome assembly GCA_910585205.1 of uncultured Lachnospiraceae bacterium. GTDB lineage: Bacteria > Bacillota > Clostridia > Lachnospirales > Lachnospiraceae > VSOB01. The sequence continues at coordinate 8,226 of CAJUCC010000026.1, read as the reverse complement.
TTCAACCGGTGCAGAGGAATCCAAAATGATACGCCCGGAAGGGTTGATGATCCAGATGGTGGAGGAAAGGTATGTGTCCAGCGCATCAAGTTGGGATTTTACCGTATCCAGAGAAGCCTGATTGTTATAGAGATCGGAGGCGTAGGTATTGGCGATCAGAGTCGCTTCCCGGTAAAGGGAATCCGCCTTTTCCCGCTTTAAATGTTCAAGTGTCATGCTGGATACAAAGGTCGCCACGGCGACGAAGCCGAAGAAACCGAAAATCAGATAGGCCAGTATAAATTTCAGATAAAGCGTCTTTCGCATTTCAGCTCTTCACCTCAAATTTGTAACCGATACCCCATATGGTGGCTAGCCGCCAGGCAGCGTGGTCCTTGATTTTTTCGCGCAGCCGTTTGATATGCACATCGACCGTCCGGGTATCCCCTGCGTATTCGTATCCCCAGATCTGGTCAAGAAGCTGCTCCCGCGTAAAAACATGGTTGGGAGAGGAGGCCAGAAAGTAGAGTAGCTCCAGTTCTTTCGGCGGCATTTCCACGGAATTTCCCATATAAATCACGGAATAGTTTGTCTGGTTCACGGTCAGATCGGGGTATTCCACACATTTGATGTCTGTATTTTCGGAGAGGACAGGCGCGGCCTTATAGCGGCGCAGCACGGCTTTGACACGTGCGACCAGCTCCTTGGAATCAAACGGCTTTTCCATATAGTCATCGGCCCCCAGCTCCAGACCGAGTACTTTGTCAAAGATTTCCCCCTTGGCCGAGAGCATAATGATCGGTATGACGGATTTGGCGCGGACTTCGCGGCACACCTGGTAGCCGTCCATGCCGGGCAGCATCAGATCCAGCAGGATCAGATTAGGGCGGAAGGTATCCAGCGAGGGCAGGACGGATTCGCCGTCGTTGACAATCATGGTTTCGAAACATTCTTTTGTCAGATAAAGGGAGATCAGTTCTGCGATATTATTGTCATCGTCTACGATGAGTATTTTCTGTCTGCTTACCATAGCGGTACTCCTTTAAACATTATATCGGTCAGCGGAATGTCACGATTGTGACACCTGCGTCACCTTCTCCGAATTCCCCGAGACGGAACTCTTTGATCTGTTTCATGCGTTTCAGCTGTCTGTGGACGGCGCTGCGCAGAGCGCCGGTTCCCTTTCCGTGTACGATGCGTACACTTGGCAGATGTGCGAGATATGCGTCGTCGAGGTATTTGTCCAGTTCCGCCAGCGCTTCGTCAACGGTTTTCCCGAGCAGGTTAATCTCCGTTGAAACAGAGGCGGACTTGGACATTTTGATTTTTCCCATGCCGGTGCGCTGCAGGGAAGGTGCGGTAATGGTGTCCTCCCGTATCAGGGTCAGATCGCTGATATGAACCTGTGAGCGGATAATACCGCACTGTACATACAGATTACCCTTTTTGTCCGGCAGCGTATGAACCGTACCGCGCAGGCCCATTGAGAGGACCTTTACGGCATCGCCTTTGTGGAGCTGATTCGGCTTCAGATTTCCGACATCTTTGTCATGCTTTTTCAGAGAAAGCCTGTCGTTTTTCTCCGTGATTTTGCCCCGCACTTTTTCGCGGGATTTTTCCAGATCTTTCAGCGAGGCGCCGGGACCCGCTTTCTGGAATGTGCGGATTGTCTCGTCTGCAATGTCTTTGGCCTCCTGGAGAATTTCACGGGCCTGTTCATTGGCTTCCCGGATAATTTTGTCCCGGGAATTGTCAAGCTTTTCCTGTTTGTGCTGTAACTGTTCCTTTAATGTTTTAATCTCCTGCTTATAGGAGGCGATTTCCTGTCGTTCGGTTTCGATGGTGATGCGGCTGGCTTCCAGATCTGCCAGCAGTTCTTCGAAACTTTCTTTTTCTTCGTCAATCTGACTGCGCGCGCGGTCGATAATATCATCCGGCAGTCCCAGTTTGGAAGAGATTGCAAAGGCGTTGCTCTTGCCGGGGATGCCGATCAGAAGACGATATGTCGGACGCAGTGTTTCCACGTCGAACTCACAGCAGGCATTTTCCACCTGCGGTGCGGTCAGCGCATAGACTTTCAGCTCGCTGTAATGCGTTGTGGCCATAGTGCGGATGCCGCGTTCGTGCAGGTAATCGAGAATGGCGATGGCCAGAGCCGCCCCTTCGGTCGGATCCGTCCCCGCACCGAGTTCGTCAAAAAGGCAGAGCGAATCGGCGTCGGCCTGCGCCAGAATGCGGACGGTATTGGTCATATGAGAGGAAAAGGTACTGAGGCTTTGCTCAATGCTCTGTTCATCTCCAATATCCGCGTAAACTTCCCGGAAAACGGAAAGCTCCGAGCGGTCCAGCGCCGGAATGTGCAGGCCGGCCTGTCCCATCAGTGTAAACAGTCCCACGGTTTTCAGGGAAACGGTCTTACCGCCGGTATTGGGTCCGGTGATAACAAGCAGGTCGAATTCCCCGCCCAGCCGGATGTCGATGGGAACAACGGACTTTTTATCGATCAGCGGATGGCGCCCCTGCCGGATGTGTATTTCTCTGCGGTCGTTAAAAACAGGCCGGGTGGCGTTCTGCGACAGCGCCAGAGAGGCTTTGGCAAAGATAAAGTCAAGTTCCGTGAGGATCTTTTGATCCGACAAAATCTCCATGCCGTGTTCCGCGGCCAGGGCGCTCAATGTGCGCAGGATGGATTCGATCTCTTCCTGTTCCCGCAGATCGAGTTCCCGCAATTCGTTGTTCATGGAAACGACGGCGGCAGGCTCGATAAAAAGTGTGGAACCGGTCGAAGACTGGTCGTGTACCATGCCGGGCACCTGATTTTTGTATTCTGCTTTGACCGGGAGGCAGTAGCGGTTTCCGCGCATGGTAATCACCGCATCCTGCAGGCAGGTGCGGTAAGAGCCGTTTACCATCTCGTTTAATCTGCTGTGAATTCTGTCATTGATGACAGTGCGGCTTTTGCGGATCCGTTTCAGCGCCGGGCTTGCATCATCCGCAAAGACATCCTCCTCCGGTATGCAGCGGCGGATTTCGCCTGCAAGCTGGGTCTGCGGCATAAGCAGAGAAAAGCGCTCTGTCAGCGTATCGGCCGGCTCGTCGTCGCGCTGCGGTCTGCCATAGGTCTTAATCCGGGCCGTACAGTCGAGCAGAGATGCGATCTGCAGCAGCTCTCCCGACGAGAGAGACGCACCGATTTCCAGACTTTTCATCAGATAGGTCAGATCCCGGCAGCCGGAAAAGGAAGGCGCACTTTTTTTGAAGATGCGGTTCAGGGCATCTTCCGTTTCCTTTTGCGTCTGTGCAATTTCCGACGGATCGGAGGACGGCAGAAGGCCGGCGCACAGTTCTTTCCCCGGTGGGGAGGATGCAAAGTCTGTCAGTATTTGAATTATCTTATGGTATTCCAGTGTGTGTAAAACTTTTTCATTCATACGGACAGTATACCATAAAGACGGGCCGGATGAAACAAAAAACTTGTCAGTGGAATGCGCATCGTCTATACTGATACTATATGGTATGGAGAGTGGGCAAGACGATGGAAGAGCGCCAGAGAGAACCGGAGAAACAGGAACTTCCCAAATTCGACTTTATGCGGGAACAAATCAAGGAGCGGCCGATCAATAAGAGAAAGCTGCTGCGCCGTACGGCCATGACCGCTTCCATGGCGGTACTGTTCGGCATGGTGGCCTGTCTGACTGTGCTGGTGCTGGAGCCTGTTTTTAATAACTGGCTGTATCCTGAGAAGGCGGCGGAGAATATCAACTTTCCGCCGGAAACACAGGAGATGCTGCCGGAGGATATGGCGCTGGTGGATGAGGAACTGGAGGAATCGGAGCCGGAAGAGGAGACGCCGGAAGAGACGGAAGCGGCTCCGGAACGGATTGATGAGATGGAGCTGTACCGGAAGACATACGGCAGACTGCAGAAGCTGGCCGCAGATGTCTCGCGGAGTCTGGTGACGGTGACGGGAGTTACTTCCGATAAGGACTGGTTTGACAATACGTATGAGAACAAAGGACAGACCGCAGGAGTTATTATCGCCAATAACGGGCGGGAGTATCTCGTGCTGGCGTCTGCAGAGCCGGTGAAAGCGGTGGAAGCGATCAATGTGACATTCTGCGACAATTCACAGGCACAGGCCCAGATCAAAATGACAGATACGATTACCGGTCTGGCCGTACTGGCGATTGACAATAAGGAAATAGCGGATACGACGCGGGAGCAAATTGCCACAGCGAAACTGGGCGGATCGAATTATGCCTCGCTGACCGGCAGCCCTGTTATCGCGATGGGCAGTCCCGGGGGAATCAGCGGATCGATGATATACGGGGTGGCGACTTCCAGCGGCAATGAACTGAATACGGTGGATTCCCGGTATAAGCTGATTACAACCGATATATACGGCAGCCGTGCCGGCACGGGGGTGTTGATTAACCTGCAGGGAGAGATTATCGGTGTGATCGATCAGAAATATAATGCGCCGGACATGGAAAATATGATTTCCGCCGTCGGTATTTCGGAATTGAGAATGACGATTGAACGCCTTTCCAACGGAAAAAGTCAGGCATATATGGGGATTTACGGGACCGATGTCACAGAGGAAGCAAATGAAAAGCTGCAGGTACCGTTCGGGGCATATGTGACAGGGATTGAACTGGATTCTCCCGCTATGCAGGCAGGTATCCAGAGCGGCGATGTCATCGTCAGTCTCAACGGCAGGACGGTGGGCAATTATGATGAATATATCCGGGCGCTGCAGGACAGCACGCCGGGCAGTACGGTAAACGTAACACTGATGCGGAAAAATCAGGAAGAGTATAAGGCCATGAGTTTTCTGGCGCCGCTGGGAGAACTGGATTAAGAAAAATAATAAAGCAGACAGAAGGGGAGCATGGATATGAAGTTTATCAAAGACTATAAAGAGGGAGACCGGGTATCTGATATATATCTGTGTAAGCATAAACAATCGGCCGTTACAAAAAACGGCAAGCCATATGAAAATGTGATTTTACAGGACAAGACCGGGACGATCGACGGTAAAATATGGGATCCCAATAATGCGGGGATCGGAGAGTTTGACAGTTTGGATTACATTGAGGTTTACGGTGAGGTGACAAGCTTTCAAAGCGCGCTGCAGGTGAATATCAAACGTGTGCGGCTCTGTCAGGAAGGGGAATATTCGCCTGCGGATTATCTGCCGGTCAGCGGAAAAGATGCCGACACCATGTATACAGAACTGTTACGCATCATCGACAGTATTCAAAATACGTATCTGCGGGAACTGCTGAACGGCTTTTTCCGGGAGGATGAAACGTTTATCAGGGCATTCCGGCAGTCGTCCGCGGCGAAAACGGTACATCACGGTTTTGTTGGCGGCCTTATGGAACATACATTGAGTGTGGCGAAGCTCTGCGAGTATTATTGCAGTGCGTATCCGCTGTTGAAGCGGGATTTGCTGCTGACGGCGGCCATCTGCCATGACATCGGCAAAACGCGGGAACTGTCTCTTTTCCCGGAAAACGATTATACGGATGAAGGGCAGCTTTTGGGCCATATTGTGATGGGATCGGAAATGGTCGGGGAAAAGGCACGGGCAATCAAAGGGTTCCCCCAGGGACTGGAAGGGGAACTGAAACACTGCATTTTGGCCCATCATGGGGAATATGAATTTGGATCACCCAAGAAACCCGCGCTGATCGAGGCTGTGGCATTGAATTTTGCAGACAATACCGATGCGCGGCTGCAAACCTTTACGGAGCTGCTGAACGGGGCGCAGAGCGACGGCTGGCTCGGATTTAACCGACTGTTTGAATCCAACGTGCGGAAAACGCATCTGGAGTAGAGGAGGCCGGCGCGGGCGGGTGTCCGCCTGTGCGGACGACAGGTGTGGCCGGAAAAGCCGGAGGAGTGGGTGATATGAAATATCAGAAAAACGACAAAGTTGTCATAAAGATAGAAGATATGGGGAGCAGCGGAGAGGGAATCGGCAAGGCCGACGGCTTCCCGTTCTTTGTCAAGGATGCGCTGATCGGAGATACGGTGGAGGCGAGGGCAACAAAGGTAAAACAAAATTACGGGTATGCCAGATTGGAGAAGGTTATCACGCCTTCTTCTTTTCGTGTGGAACCGGTATGCCCGGTTCACAGACAATGCGGCGGCTGTCAGCTGCAGGCGCTGTCTTATGAGAAACAACTGGAATATAAACAGAAAAAGGTGCAGGACGCGCTAATGCGGATCGGCGGCTTTTCGAGAGAGACGATTGATCGCATAACGGAACCCGTTGTGGGAATGGAAAGCGGGTTTCATTACCGGAACAAAGCGCAGTTTCCGATCGGAAGCGATAAAAACGGGAATCTTGTCGCGGGATTTTATGCGGGCCGGACACACAGCATTATCGCCAATACGGACTGTGCGCTGGGCGTGCCGGAAAACCGGGAGATATTGGAAATCGTGCTGGCGTATATGCGAAAATATCATGTGCCGGCATATGACGAGAAAACGGGAAGGGGACTTGTGCGTCATGTCCTGATCCGCAAAGGTTTTGTGACCGGGCAGTTAATGGTATGTCTGGTTATCAATGGAAAAAAGCTTCCGTCTGCGGAACGACTGGTTGCCGCACTGGCTGTGATTCCTGGCATGACAAGTGTGTCATACAGCGTCAACGAAAAAAACACAAATGTCATTATAGGGGAACGGATTGTGCTGCTCTGGGGAAAAGAACGGATCGAGGACAGAATTGGAGACATTATGTTTTCGATTTCTCCGTTGTCGTTCTATCAGGTCAATCCGGTGCAGACAGAAAAACTGTATGGAGTGGCAGCGGAGTTTGCGGATTTGAAAGGAAACGAGACCGTCTGGGACCTGTACTGCGGTATCGGAACGATTTCTCTGTTTCTGGCAGGAAAGGCCGGGCAGGTTTACGGTGTGGAGGTGGTTCCACAGGCTGTGGCGGATGCAAGAGATAATGCGGCGCGCAACGGAATCGGCAACGCTTCGTTTTTCGTGGGGAAGGCGGAAGAAGTGCTTCCTGAAAAATACCGCCGGGAAGGGATTACGGCGGATGTGATCGTGGTTGATCCGCCCCGGAAGGGATGCGATGAGCGGTGCCTCGCCACGATGCTGCAGATGCGGCCGGAGAAGATCGTGTATGTGAGTTGCGACTGTGCGACGCTGGCACGGGATTTGAAGGCGCTGTGCGCGGGCGGGTATGAGCCGGAGAGAGTGCGGGCGGTGGATATGTTTCCGATGACCGGGCATGTGGAAAGTATCGTGTTGCTTTCAAAACTTCATACAAAACAGAATATAGAAGTGGAATAGGAAATGAGCGAGCTTGATTTGACGGCTGCGGAGAGTAAAACAACCTATGAGGAAATTAAGGATTATGTTCTGGAGCATACGGATTAAAAGTTAGCAACTTGTATATTGCACAAGTAAAACAGAAATATGGTATGATTGTGAGGGAAAACTATAGCCTGCCAAAATCGAATAATTTCAGACAGCTGATATGCCCGCCAGAGAAGAAAGCAGCTATAAGGGAGGCGGTGGAGCATTTTGATGGTGGCTTGGAATGATGAGGTAGTTTTTGTAAGCTTTCACATAAAAAATTATACAGAATAAAATTTTCAGAATATGTTATAAATACTTTTCCGGGATGAAAGAATTAAGATGATTAGGAGAAAGAATGATTTTAGGAGAATACTACCAAACAAAATGTAGAGAAACAGGTTATAGTGATGAATTGAAGCAGTGTATTGAAAATGCTTGTAAATTTTGCATTGATAATATGCAATCGTCAGTTTTAGGAAATCCATATTATAAGGGAGAGCATCCCCTCATGTTATTGGGTGAAATACAGAGTGGAAAGACAAGAGCGTTTACGGGTTTGATGGCGTTAGCATTTGACAATGGATTTGATTATATTTTTATATTGACTAAAAATAACAAAGCGTTAGTTGAACAGACATATAAACGAATGAGAAAGGAATTTAAGGCATTTATAGACCAGGATAAAGTGGATGTGAATGATATTATGAAATTGCAAGATGAGCTAACACCGTATGAATTGGATAAAAAATTAATCACTATTGCAAAAAAGCAAAAGGATAATTTGCATAGAATTAGTAGTTTTATTAGATACACGATGATTAACGGTGAGAAAAATTGTTTAATTATCGATGACGAAGCAGATACGGCGAGCATAGGGTATGAAAAGATTAAAGATTCCATGGAAGATTTTAATCTCCGTAC
>CAJUCC010000025.1 GCA_910585205.1 uncultured Lachnospiraceae bacterium | reverse complement strand
TACCCTCTGCACCGATATTAATAACGCCCATTTCCCTTCTCTGCAGGAAATATTCCGCACGCAGTTCTTCCCCTGCCGTCAGAGAAAGCGGTGTGACGGGAACAATCCCGCCGGTAATGATCCTGTCGATATGACTGTAAACCAGCTTTACCTCTCCGGGTACAAACAAATCCTGAATTAAAAATTCTTCCCGTAAACGCTGTGTTGTATAATTTTTTACATCTTTCGGTGACGACGCCGTTCTGATCTCCATGATAATGACCATCCTTTCTCTCTGCGCGGCTAAAACAATGCCGCGAATTCCATATTGTGAAACCAATTTCCGTAATATGGAATTATGTTTATTATAGCAATTTTGTCTGTTCTGTCAAGTCAGTTTCGCTTTCCGCTCCACATCTTCTACTATTTTACCTAAATTATTCTTTCATTTTTATCTATATTGCCCTATAAGAGAAAAGCAGAGCCATCACCAAACCGGGCAATCGCTCCACCTTTCTTAATTTTTATAGCAATATCCGACACATCAGGGATTGACAATGTTTCTCTCTGTTCCCTGCAGATATGCTTCCACATTACGGTACACTTCCTCCACAATCCGGGTCCTGGCTTCTATCGTCGCCCATGCCAGATGTGGTGTAATCAACAGTTTATTGCTGTCCTGAATCCGCCCGAGCAGATTGTCGGAGGTAATAGGTTCCTTTTCCAGTACATCCAGTCCCGCCGCCGCAATCTCCCCGTTCTGAAGCGCCCAGTACAGATCGCCGTTATCAATAACCGGGCCGCGGGCCACATTCAAAAGAATCGCCGTCCGTTTCATCTTTACCAGCGCATCCTTGTCGATCAGGCCGCGTGTTCTGTCGCTCAACGGACAGTGCAGCGAGAGAAAATCAGCGGCGGACAGCAGCGTGTCCAGATCCACCCTCTCATATTCGGTACAGGTGCTTTTTCCCGACGCGGAATAAAAGAGAATCCTGCATCCGAAAGCCTGTGCAACGGAAGCCACCTTTCTGCCGATGTGGCCCATGCCGATGATTCCCCATGTCTTGCCCTGCAATTCGATAAACGGCAGGTCGAAGTTGGAAAACCGTTCCTGCTCACCATACGCACCGCTCTTGACATATTCGTCATAATGCCGCAGGTGTTCCAGCAGATAAAACAACATGGCAAACGTATGCTGGCAGACGGCGTCCGTACAATAATCCACCACATTGGCAACCCGAATGCCCCGGCTTTTGCAATACGCCAGATCCACACAGTCATACCCGGTGGAAAACAGGCAGATCAGTTTCACATGCGCCGCATCCCGCAATGTCTGTTCGTTCATAGGCGCTTTGTTCCCCATGATAATTTCCGCATCTTTGACCCGCTGCGCCACCTGCCGCTCGACCGTATTACCGTAGATTGTCACATTTCCGAACTTCTCGTAGCAACTGACATCAATGTCACTTCCCAGACTGTCTCGTTCTAATATTACGATATTCATAATTTTCCTTTGTCTCTGTTTGTCTGCCGTTTTATAATCTCTTTAACAGTTCTTCCCGCTGCGCTTCATAACCCGGTTTTCCGAGGAGCGCAAACATATTTTTCTTATAGCTCTCCACACCCGGCTGATTGAACGGATTTACACCGAGCAGATAACCGCTCACGCCGCAGGCAAACTCAAAGAAATAGAAAAGCTGGCCGAGATAGAATTCATTTACTTCCGGTATATTGACAATCAGATTGGGAACCTGTCCGTCCGTATGCGCGAGAATCGTTCCGTTCATGGCATTTTTATTGACAAAGTCCACCGTCTTCCCTGCCAGATAGTTCAAACCGTCCAGATCAACCGGCTCCTCCCCGATCAGAATTTCCTCCCGGGAAGTCTCAACATTCAGAACGGTTTCAAATATAATGCGCGCACCGTCCTGAATGAACTGTCCCATGGAATGCAGGTCCGTTGTCAGATCCACGCTGGCGGGAAGGATACCTTTCTGATCCTTTCCCTCACTTTCGCCGTAAAGCTGTTTCCACCATTCGGATACGAAATGAACGCCCGGTTCGTAATTTGCAAGAATCTCAACGGTCTTTCCTTTGCGTAACAGAATATTGCGCAGTGCCGCATACTGCAGCGCGTCATTGTCGTCAAAATCCGCCTCAACCGCATATTTTCTGCCTGCCTGCGCACCTTCCATCAGCTTGTCAATATCGGCGCCGCTGACAGCAATCGGGAGCAGACCCACCGCCGTGAGTACGGAGAAACGGCCGCCCACGTCATCCGGTACAACAAATGTTTCATACCCTTCCTCAGTCGCCAGTTTCTTCAGCGATCCCCGCGCTTTATCGGTTGTGGCATAGATACGTTTTGCCGCTTCCTCTTTTCCGTATTTTTTCTCCATCATTTCCTTAAATACACGGAATGCGATAGCCGGTTCTGTCGTCGTGCCGGATTTGGAGATCATATTAATCGAAAAATCACGTTCCCCGATCACGTCCATCAGATGTTTGATATATGTGGAACTGATGGAATTGCCGACAAAATAAATTTCCGGCGTCTTGCGAATGCTCTTATCCACCATATTATAAAAGCTGTGTCTTAAAAACTCGATTGCGGCTCTGGCTCCCAGATAAGAACCGCCGATACCGATCACAAGCAGCACTTCCGAATCCTCCTGAATCTTACGGGCTGCTTTTTTAATTCTGTCAAACTCCTCCTTATCATAATCCTCGGGAAGGTCTATCCACCCTAAGAAGTCGTTCCCCGCCCCCTCTCTGGAAAGAAGAAGCGCTTTGGCATCCATAACCAGTTTCTTCATGGACACGATCTCATTCTCACTTACAAAAGGCGCTGCTTTTCCATAGTCAAACGTTACTTTTTTACTCATTTTTTCTGCTCCTTTTCACCAAATGATTTACCGAAATACCTGTTACCAGTTCGGACCGGCAGACTCCGGCCCAATCTGTTCTCAGTATAGCAAAGCCGCCCTGTTTTTTCAAGGCATGTCCCGGTCACATTCCGCTGACATTCCGCTATGCCAGAAACTCCTGCAGCAGATTTTCCAGCTCATCCCGGTCCCCTTCGGTAAACAAAAGCGGTTTGCCCTGTTCCGTTTCTTCCGCTTTCTCCACATCTGCCAGTACTTCCGCCTCCACTTCCACATCCCGGACAATAAAAGTCTGCATCTCTCTGTCCTGTACCAGCAGGAGATGTTTAATCAGATGGTTTTCCAGATAATCGATCAGATTCGTGCGGACCATCGTTTTCTTACCTTTTACATCCACAAAGGAAGAAACGGAAAAATATGCATATAATCCGAAAAGGCTGGCAATATAATACGGAAGCAGCTCCCCGAGCATGTCCCCTTCGATAATGCCCTTGCAGGCCCCCATACCGGCCGCAAAAACAGAGAGCAGCATTAACTGTCCCGAAAGATGTCCAAGATTGGTGAGTGATATGCCCGCAAAACGGATTTGGTTCATAAACTTGTCCACAAAAACGGGAATATTGATATTGCCTTCGTTCAGCGTATAACAGTTGGAAAATTTCAGTTTACACTGTTTTAACAGTTTATTTTCTGTCACCGCCATATTATCCGACTCACGAATCATTTTCCGGTACATTATGCCGATCATGATCTGACATAATATACTCAGTCCAAACAATATCAAAACTGCGCCAATAAAATAAGAATGATAAAAAAATCCCGATAACATAGTTTGCACCTCCTGAAAATCTTATGCCATATTCCGCCGGGATGCGGACAGACACAGCCACCCGTCCGATTCATACAATACATAGTGGTAAGTGTCCCTGCCATACCATGTCCGCCAAGCTCGGAAATGCCCCGCCGAGTGTCCCTATTATACCATCAGTATGGCTGTTATGGGTGAGAAATCGTTCTACATATTTCGTCAAAATTTTCAGAAATACTGGAAACCTGATGTGAACTTTGTTATAATATCTGGTATCTTTACACAACTGTATTTCAGGAGGAATGATTATGAGATTTGTACCAAAGGGCGTCTGCTCCAATGCGATTGATATTGATATTCATAACGGTGTGATCGAATCCGTTTCTTTCACCGGAGGATGCAACGGTAATTTACAGGGTATCTCCCGTCTTGTCAAAGGAATGAAAGTGGAGGATGCCATCGAACGGTTAAAAGGAATCAAATGTGGTTTCAAATCCACTTCCTGTCCCGATCAGCTTGCACAGGCGCTGGAATCCATCGGACAAAATTCTTAGGAGGTTTTTCATATGAAAAAAATCGTCCTGACAGGCGGCGGAACCGCGGGACATGTCACGCCGAATATTGCCCTGCTGCCTGCACTCCGGGAAGCCGGTTATGATATACATTACATCGGCTCTTATGACGGGATCGAAAAAAGACTGATCGAAGATTATAAAATACCGTATTACGGAATTGCCACCGGAAAATTCCGCAGATATTTTGCACTGCAAAATTTTACCGACCCGTTGCGTGTCTTAAAGGGATATGCGGAAGCAAGAAAAACACTGAAACAGATTCAGCCCGACATTGTCTTTTCCAAGGGTGGTTTCGTCTCCGTTCCCGTTGTCAGAGCGGCGCATTCCCTCGGTATTCCGTGTATTATCCATGAATCCGATATGACACCCGGACTTGCCAATAAACTGTGTATTCCCGCAGCGACAAAAGTCTGCTGCAATTTCCCGGAAACATTACAGATGCTTCCGCCCGACAAAGCGGTGCTCACAGGATCACCCATACGCGCGGAGCTGCGGCAGGGAAACCGTATCGCCGCTCTCGATTTATGTGGATTTACCGCCAACAAACCGGTTATTATGGTAATCGGCGGCAGCCTCGGCGCCGCTTCCATCAATAAAGTCGTCCGGGAAGCGCTGCCCCGTCTTCTGGAGGATTTTCAGGTAATCCATATCTGCGGAAAAGAAAAAGTTGACAATCTTCTGTTAAGTGTGGAGGGATACAAGCAGTTCGAATATGTGAAAGCAGAGTTGAAGGATCTCTTTGCCCTGTCGGATGTGGTGGTTTCCCGTGCAGGCGCCAATGCGATCTGTGAACTTCTGGCGCTGAAAAAACCCAATGTACTCATTCCGCTGTCTGCCAAAAGCAGCCGGGGGGATCAGATTCTGAACGCGCATTCCTTTGAATCACAGGGGTTCAGCCTCGTCATTGACGAAGACGATCTGATCGATTTCGTGCTTGTGGAAAAAATACATGAAGTTTACTTCTCCAGACAGATCTATATCGACGCCATGGGAAAAAGTGACCAGCTCGGTTCCATTCAGACCATCATGGAATTGATTCATCAGACAGCCGGTCAGTCGGCGTAAAATGCGGCAGAATATGGGGGATCACTATGCCGTTATGGTTTTTCTGATCTCTTCCAGTTCTTCCTGCGTGGGCTGACCGGGCGTCCAGCCGATTTTCTGGCCGTCGTCTCCGTAACGCGGAATCAAATGCATATGGAAGTGAAATACGGTCTGGCCTGCCGTCTCTCCGTTATTTTGTACCAGATTCAAGCCGTCACAGGACAGCTTTTCCGTCATCAGCGCGGCCATCCTGCGCGCCAGCTTCATGGCATCCGCCGCCGTCTCCTCCGGAAGTTCACAGAGATTGGCAAAATGGTTTTTGGGCAGAATCAATGCATGTCCTCTGGTTGCCGGACCCACATCCAGAATTACGCGGAACGTTTCATCTTCGTGCAATGTCTTTGACGGAATCTCCCCGTTTGCAATCTTACAGAATATACAGTTTTCCTCTTTCATCTCAAGTCCTCCTTAATCCTCAAATATAAATATCTGATCCAGCGCCCGCAGCAGCTTAAAGTCTCCCTTCATCTTCATATTGCCGCTCATAAAGGCACGCTGAAAGCTCATCCTGGCAGACATTATATCATTCATCGTCTTACCGTTTACCTTAATCTCCACATCAGCCCTCGTCGTATTCCCGTAATAGCAGTTGAGCTGCGGCCCGTTCACTTCAAGGATAAACGGTTTGTCCTTTTCCTCGATATGAAAACGGTACATTGCCCGGATACCCGGACTGGGCCGAAAATGGTTCCTGAAACTTTCCAAATAATTATTGTCTTCCTGAGAATCGGGATTTTCCAACATTCCACGAAAAAGATTCGTCAATTCCTGAATATCTTCTTTCTGTCTCTGCACATAATGTTCATCGGATACATACTGGGAAAGCTGCTCCGATTCCTGTGGCGTCAGATCGATATTCTTTGTAACGGAAACCATTTGCTTGATAACCTGATTGCTGGCAGGAAAACTGCATATTTTCTGGCTGACGGTGCGGTACATATTTTCCGCCGTCTTTTCAATCAGACGCGTCAGATCCTTGCTCATCTCAAGATTCACCGTATCGGCAATATACCCGCAGATACCGCTGCATGGAAGTCCTCCCAGAATTTCCCACGCAACAGACATGTCCAGCTTGCCCTCCCGTTCCCCGTATGTGGTGGACATAACGACCGGGCACATATAAATCCGGCTGATTTTCTCCTTGTCCCCATACAACCAGCAGGAATCCAGAAACTGATGCATATACCCGCCAATGCCGTGCCACTCCACCGTTGAGGCGAGAATAATCCCGTCCGCATCTTTTAATGTCTGAGGCACGGTGGCAATACTGTTCTTCATCTCATACAGATTATACCGCATGACTGTCACACGAAGTTCCTCCAACACTTCCTGCATCTTATTAATAACATAAAGTGTAGGGTCATTAATCAGTCCCCTGCCACCGTAATAGATATTGATTTTCATAACGTCGTGCTCCTCACAGAATCATCGTTATCATACAGCCATATCGTCCGGCTATGTCCCATTTCCACAGCCTTCCGAAATAGTATAGCATAATTCCGCTGTATTTAACACTTTTTTCATAATCCTAGTGAAAGGAAAATTCGGCCTGTCCAAATAGAATACTGTCTCCCCGTTTCAGTTTCATTTTCACATGCGGTTCGAGCGGAATATCATTCAGGCAGGTGCCATTGGTGGAATGCAGATCTTCCAGATAAATATCACCGTCTTCTTCGAGCAGTCTGGCATGAATGCGGCTGACAGAATGTTCTTTCACCTGCAGATTCACCCGCTCTTTGTCTTTTCCGATCACAAACGGATACGATGTGACAGGATATTCCCTCTGTGCTCCCTTTTTTATCTCTGTCAGCATATATTTCCGAACTCTTGCCGTCATGCCGACATAAACTGTCTTTCCGTCCGTTTCCGCATCATACCCCGCTGCCTGCAGATTTTTCTCTGCTTCGATCTCCTTCTGCCACATCACGGTTTCTGTCTCCATTTCCGCAGGCAAAAAAGGAACGCCATTTTCTTTTTGTATTTCCCTGTCCGTTTTGACCTCTTTTCGTTTTTCCATGCTCCATCCGTGCAAAGCGGCCGCCATACCGGCAAGGAATAAAACAGCCGCCGCACCCATTGCAAGCAGTCGTTCTCCTTCTTCCAGAATGTAACCCTTCTGCACCGCAAAAAAAGCCGTCCCTGCCAAAATACCCATAACCGTACAGACCAGGCCACCCTCCACCCACCTGCCGGCTTTGCTGTTCCATGAAAAGGGATCCGCATTCTCTCCCGCTTGCGCCGGAATATCCCATCGCTCCGTGACAATATCGTTTGCCGCGTTTTCTCCCGCACTCTCGGTTATGTCCGGTTTTATGTCTTCTTTCTGTTCCCGGAAATCCCCGGAGGCCGCCTTCTCCCCTGTCTCTGTTGTCAGATACTGTTCCGTTTCGGCGAGAGAAAAACTTTCCTTCTGTGTGCATTCATAAAAATGATAGACGAGATCCACCGCGGCCTCCTCTTCGTGGCAGGTTCTTTCCAGTAAAAATGAAGCCAACCCGCCAATGGTATCTGCCGGACCTTTTTCATCGCATAACTCCGTAAAATCAAAGAGAAAAACAACGGATGCCGTCTCCATATCCCAGTACAAAAACCCGGGATCAAAACAAAGCTGCCTGGCATCCAGCAAATAATTCTCCGCTTCCCGCAATACCTGAATAACCTGCAAAAGCAGCTCTTTTAGCTCCCGCCGCCCGATCTCTTTTACTGCATACACCTGTTCCAATGGCTGCAAAAAGCTAATATCATACCATATTTCCTGCTCTCCGTCCGTCAGACGCGTTTCGCATACCGCCAGCCCCTGTATGTTCCCGCGCAGTACCATCTGTCCGCAATAGCTTTCCACAATCTCCGGTATGCATTCTTTTGCGATAACATAAGTCCGCTGCAATTCTTTATGATATTTTATCGTTCCTCTCATTTTACCCCATTCCCGTCCGTACAATCTGCCATATATTTTCCGCTTTCCGGCAGGTGCGCAAAAACGACACCGGTTCCCACTTATCCGCCCGCAGCTCCTGCTTTCCCCGCCAGACACTCGGAAAGAATCGTCCGCCGGGACCCTCCATCGTCATACTGCTTTTGACCGTCACCCCGTCCGTTCCCACAATCAGCTCCCTGTCAATCGTGCCGGCTGCTATGTTCCGTTCCACGGCATCCGCATATTTTCGTTCCGCCTCATTTCTTTTCTCCTTCTGCGGCCCCGCCCATCGTTCTGTCCGCAGCGCCGTACAGTAACTGCCCTGTACAATCACACTCTGATTATAAAGATAAAAGGACAGATACAGTACATTCCAGATCAGAAAAAACAAAAGCGGCAGCAGATAACACGCTTCGACTGTCAGACTGCCCTTCCAATATAAATCCTTTTTTCCGATCCCGCTTCTATTTCCTGTCATCCCGGCCCTCCCGTTCTCTTTTCTTAATCTGTTTTATCCTGTCTGTTCCGGTGTTTGCTCAGACACAGACAGAAACGATCCGCACGATAAACCCTGCCAGTAAAAAGGGCAGAAACGGCAGAGACATCCGCCTTTTCAGTTTTCCGATGAAAAATAAACCAATCACAAAAACAGCGGCGAGAAACAGTCCCGTTAAAAACAGACCGATATTTTCCCTTCCTGTCAGAAACAGTCCCGTCACAAGTATCACCGCCCCGTCTCCATAACCAATCTGCTCTCCCGAAACCTTTCCAAACAGTAATATGACAATACCCGGAAGCATACCAAAAGCAAAGGTCTGCCAGCAGCCGTCCGTGAGCAGATGCGCCGCTATCCCCGTTGCCGCAAACAACGCCAGTACTTTTCCCGAAATTTTTCCACTCCTTACATCCTGCCACGTACAGATCAACAAAAATCCTGCGGTCATCCCATAACGGAACATCTGCTGCATGGTCCTCTCCCTCCCGTCTCCGAAACCGGTATGGTGTATACCGTTCTTTTTAATCCACTGCAGTGCAACGACCCGTGATAGCGGTTTCCCTGCTCCGTAATAAACACAATACTGCCGTCTCCCTTACCGCAATGTTCACAGGCATAATACTTCCCTCCCGCATCGTTTCGTATCACACCCAATGCATCCGTCTCCACCGGGCGGACGGAAAGCATCAGATGACTGCAGTTTCTGCTTTTGTGATATACCGTACCGGTTTCCGTAATATATACCAGTTCTTCGCTTTCCGTATCGGCCGGTACATACTGTGTGCGGTATCCCGTCCATGCTTTCATCCGGCAGCGGTTTCCCATCGTAAAACCGGAAAACCCCAACAGATCCACGACAGGCGTAACCCGGTAGGAAAGCGTTATATCCACCGTATCCTGCGTATCCGGTGCCGTTTTGTATCCAACCCGGATTCCGCTGCTGCCGCCTTTAATCATCGACCGGTCCAGATAATCCCTGCCGGCCCGCTGTATCACATTCCTTTTTAACACCGCGTCCGTCACAATCTCTCCCATCCCTGACTGTATGTCGATCCCTGCTCTGTCACAGGCATAAGCATACAACGAGACTTTTGCCGTTTCCTGATGAAGCGCGGCTTCCAGTGTGCTGTGAAGCTGAAACAGGCTGATCAGACTGATGATCTGGATACAGAAAAACAGAAAGAGCGGCAGTGCAAAAGCGGTTTCCGCCGTAATACTGCCCTGCAGAGAAGAAAAGGAAGACACGTTCCTTTTGGGACAAATGTTAAGACTTGTTTGATTAACCTGCTTTGTATTCCATATGCTTATTTTATAATCAGAATCCGGTGAAATTTTTGGACGAAATCGGGGGTATGTCCAAAAGAGATGATTCAGAACTCCTTTCCGTGATATTTTCGTACACCAAAAGAAACGCATCTTTCTTTTCTCCTCCTTTCGTTTTTATTTTAAATAACCTGTCCGTCTCGTCAGCATATACTCCTGACCGCCAACGCCACATGTATATAATTCAGCCGTAAACGCCCGAATACAGTTATCGATCCGAAATCCCCGGTTGCCTTCTGTCTCCCGGACATTCATTTCTACAATGTCCATAAATCGCCGGTTTCTCTCCTGCCTGTCCGTCACGGCCAGCAGGGCATACAGATACCCTTCATAGGGAAATCCCTCCCCACCGTCTTCCGGTACTTCATCCGGCTTTAACTTCATGGCATTTTTTAAGTCCATACGCCAGCTCGCGCTGCTTTTCAGCAGCGGCACCTTTCCGCCGCTTAAAAGAATCTTTACGTCATTGACACTCTCCGCATACGCCCATCCGATCAGAATCGACAGTTTGACAAGATCTTTCAGCTCCGGGAACAAAGTCACAACGGAAAGCGCTGCGGCAAGTCCTTCTGCCTCTGCCATCTTTCCCGCATCCGACAAAAGATAAACGAAATTAGCCGCTTCTCTGATGACAAGCAGACGGTTTACGACAGTCCTGAGATTTTCTCTGTCCGTGCTTTTTCCCGCCAGAATATATTCCATTTCATAGGTAAGCCCGCCGCCGCCTTTTTCATGCGTATAGCTGCCGCACTTTTCCATCAGATATTTCTGAAACAACAAATCTTCCGCTGCCGAAATCTCTGCCTCTCCAAACAGAAAACCGTCCCGCTCCCGGCAGGTTCTGTATGACGGATAATCTGTCAGATCAATTTCCCGTTCGGAGATTCCGTTTTTCTCCGTTACCATTTTCAGAATACCGCTGCTGCCCCGCTTACTGTTGACGTTATCCGCGGGATTGTTGACCGGTATTTTGTGTTTTTTTCCGTCTTCGTCTTCCACTGTCGTATCTACACTGTCAATTTTCCGCTCATTCTCCAGTCTCTTCTCCTCCATGGCAGTCCCCAGGAAATTTTCTTCCCTGACTGTCTCTGCCATCGCAACTGTCTCTGCCGTAAACGACGAATCCATCCCATACCGGTCTTTCATATAATCCACAGCCGCCCGTTCCAATACCATCCCGCCGCCGTCTGCCGCTCCCGCCGCTTCCACAATCACAGCGGACACTGCAGAGAGCCGGAGCAAATCTCTGATCTCACCGGAAAAAAATGTGCCCTCCGCATGAAAATTTTCTTCCATATAGTCCAGAAGATGCTGTTCCAACAGGATATAACCGCCTTCCTCCGTTCCGTAGCCAATATCGGTAAACAGCAGATCATATTGCTCCAAAAGCTCGCTGTTATATTCCGCCAATGCGGACTGCAGCGCCATATCCGCGACACACTCCGTCTGAAATGCCGCGGCATGACTGCGCGCCGCATCGATCACCGTAAACAGCACGGAAACCAGAATCACCAATACCAGAGAAAGAAAAACCGTTATTTCACCTTTGAGCCGTATCATCAGTAAATGCTGCCGCTCTTGGATGTAATCTGCGCAAATATATCATTCACCAGAGACGTAAGCTGATCTTTAAAAATAATTACAAGCGAAATCAGAACAACCAGAATCAATATCATTTCCACCGTGCCGATTCCGTCTTCTTCTTTCCAAAAGCGATACCATATCTTCATATCCGTTCCTCCCTCTGTTTCTTTATTTGTTTTCTTTTCCATGTCACACTCCGAATGATGCAAACGCCGGCATCATAATCATTGCCATTACGACAAGTAACATCATCGTCATCGGAAGCAGGAGTTTTGTCCCCGCCTCCTCTCCCATCCGTCTGGCCCGCTCCTTCCTCTCCTGCAGTGCCGTTCCGGTTTCTTCGTACAGCGCCTGTTTTAAACCGGCTGCACCGCTTTGCGTATACCGGTGCAATAAGGCCGTGAATTTTACAACACAGGGCAGGCCGCACCGTATGCTCATATTTTGATAGGCCGCCGCCTCGGAAACACCTGCCTCCATCTCACGGCATGTGACAAGCAATTCCTCGTACAATATGTTTTTCCCGCCTCTCTTTTCTTTTTTTCCTGCCGCATATTCACCCGCTATTTTCCGCAGGGCGCCCGATATGGTCATGCCCGCGCCGGTCAGCATTGCCATGCGATATACCATTTCCGGGTACTCCGATACCATTCCCGCCGCCCGCTCCCGTTCCCGCTTTTCCTTATCCTTTCTCTCACCCGACACGACGGCCGCCGCGCCGGCAAGCGACAACATAAACAGCACACCGCTCTGATCGTTTCGTTTCGGATAAAATAACAGCTCCCTGCCCTCAAACTCTCCGGGAAGCCGGTACGTCTCTCCCTCCCGCGACTCCTGTTCCGTTTCTTTCATTCTCTCTTCCAGCCGTCTCCAGAAAGCGTCCGCTTCCCCGGACGGAAACACGTTTACAAAAAAACTGCGTTCCTCGGCATATTCTCCGTCGTCCGCCCGGATTTCCACACGAATCTCCGTCAGTGTCCCCTGCGTTGAAATCCCGCCGTCCACACGCCCGTCGGACCGCACCGGTTTTCCGTATTCCGCATACCATTTTAGGAAAAACGGATACCCTTCCACACGTTCCGGGAAATACAGATCTTCCGTCACATAATCAAGCGAAGCATTTTTGCCCGGTATCCGGCCTTCCAGCTCATCCCACATCCGGCTGCTTATATCCGCCAGTTCTTCACGGCTGTATCGCTGCGGCGTTATTACCACGGAAACATCCCCTTTTCTGTCTTCCGCCTGCGCCTCAAGTATTACGTTCTGTTCCGTTCCCGTCTTGTCCGCTCTCGCAATTTCCGTAAGTGCGGTATGAGAACTGTCCCGGATGTTATATCCATGTATACACAGTGCCGCCAGACTGCCCGCTGCCAGCACCCCGGCACATAGCAGACTGCATTTTCGTTTCTTTCGGAGAAAAATTGCCAGCAGCAGACCACCGAAATAAATAATTGTCATTTCACACCTCAATTTGGATGATACGGAGAGACATCCCCACAGAAATCAGATAGACAAGCAGACAAATTGTCATCAGGCAGACACCCGCCGGATTGTGATAGAGCGGCGCAAAGTATCCGGGAGAAGAAATCTTAATATAACAGATGATTCCGAACGGCATCAGACACATAATTTTCTGTTCCAGTATCCTGCCATGGAGCAGCAGACGAATTTCACGTTCCATATCAATCTTCATAACAATAATGTCGCAGCTGTTTGTAATCATATCACGCAGGCTGCCTCCGCTGCGCCTGCCTGTGACAAACACATCCGCAAAACCACAGATTGCTTCTGCACCGCTGCGCACCGCAAGGTCAGACAATATATTTTCCAGCGATACATTATTTTGCAGAAGATGTTCCATATTCCTGACTTCCCCGCGTATCTCCGCATCGCCTCCATACAGAAGTTTCAATTCCCGCCCCGCTTTCAGAAAAGCATTTTCGACGGAATATCCAGTCTGCAAATGTCCGGCCGCACCGCTCAGCCAGTCGCGAAACTGCCTCTCCAGTCTCCCCTGCCTCTCGCGGCAAAGCCTTTTCTGTACCCGCCGGCAATAGAAAATGCTGCAGGGAATCCCCATCGGAACCGCCATCCATGTATCGTAGAAAAAATAAAAAAACAATGATCCGATCAATAACCCGATGCCGCCGTAACGCAGTATTTCCTTTTCAGAAAGGCGGTAAATCCGGTAATCCTGCCGCTCTGAGTTTTTCTTTACAGTACAGTTCTTTTTGAAAAACAAGCCTCCCCTTTACCTCCTTTCCCTTCTCGTTTGCCGTTTCCACAAACGTACAGAGACTTTCCAGCATAATCGCGTCTCCTTCCATTCCCGTAACCTCCGCAATCTCCAACACCTTCCTCGTGCCGTCACGCATCCGCCCCAGATGTACGATAATATCAATGCCGGAAGCAATCTGCCGCCGGATTGCAGACAGCGGCAGATCCATACCCATCAGCGCCATTGTTTCCAGACGAGACAACATATCACGCGCACTATTGGCATGGGCCGTCGATAAGGATCCGTCATGTCCCGTATTCAGACATTGCAGAAGATCCATTGCTTCCGCGCCCCTGACTTCTCCCACAATCAGCCGCGTAGGACGCATCCGCAGGCTTGTCCTGATTAAGTCCCGGATCGCAATCTCCCTGCTGCCCTCCCCGTTCTCACGCCGTGTTTCCAGACGGACCAGATTCGGTGCATTCCGTATCTGCAGCTCCGCACTGTCTTCAATCGTAATAATCCGCTCCTCCTTCGGAATATAATCCGACAACGCATTTAAAAATGTCGTTTTTCCCGATCCGGTGCCGCCGCTGACCAGAATATTATAACCGGCCCGTACCAGCAGCCGCAGCCAATCCGCGGCCTGCTTTGTAATCGCTCCCATGGCAGTCAGTTTTTCCATATGCAGCGGCTCTTTCGGAAAACGACGGATTGTCAGAATCGGACCGTCCAACGCCACCGGCGCCAGTACCGCATTGATCCGGGAACCGTCTTCCAGTCTGGCATCCACAATGGGATATGCCTCATTGACAACCCGGTTGCATTTTGCGGCAATCTGTCGTATCATATCTTCCAGTTTTTCCCGGGACGAAAACTGATTTTCCCACGGCAGCAGCCGGCCTTTCTTTTCGACAAAAATGTGTTCCGGCCCGTTAATCATGATCTCCGTGATTTCTTCATCTTCCAGAATTTCCTGTAAAATATCAAGCTTTCGAATCGCATAAAACAGCTCCCTGCCCAGTTTTTCCCTTTCCTGCAGACTGAGAAAAGACTGCCGCCCGTATTCCGTGAGACTTTCCGCAATCAGTCCCCTGATTTCCACATCTTCCATCTCCCGGGAATAGTCGATCCTGTCATGGATCCTCTGCAGTAACACCTCCTTTTTACGCTCCATGCCCTTCCTCCCGCAACAGTTTACGGACATAATCTGCCAGTTCTCCGTGCGTAATCTGTCCGGCGGAAATCGGAATCTGACGGATAAACGGAAGCCTGCACCGGCTTGTCTTCTGCAATACATCCTCATAATCCGCCCGTTCCAGCAGTTTCTCATACTGATACAATTTCGACTGCGCCATATTGTCATCCCGAACCAGTGTGTAAATCCGCTCGCACATCCGCAGAATATCAAACAATCCCTGCATGTTTTCGGAGAGATCCAGAATCAGATATTCATAATCCGTATGATATTCCAGTTCCCGGAACATAGCCATCCACTGTTCGGGGACAATTCGGGCCAGATCCATACAGGAAAAGGCAGGCGGGATATAGTCCAGATTTCCAATCGTCTCCGTCATCCCTTTTAATTTATAAAAGAGCGCCTCTCTGGCATTGGTGACATAATAAATCAAATCCGACATATCCGTCATAAATTCCCGGTCAAACCGCTTTTCCAGTCCCGAAAAACTTTCGAAATTCAGATACAGCGTTTTATGCTCTTTCGCCAATATTTCTCCCATCGTAATTGCAAATGTCGTCTGCATACATCTGTGCACCGGAGAATACATACCGATCATCCGAATGCCGCAGCAGCGTTTCACCTTTCCCGTTGTCTGCGGCCCGTGTCCTGCATAATGACGCATAAGTTCCCGCAGAATCGCCTCACAGGACTGATAGCGGTAAATGCTCTCTCCCTCCCCCGTCTCCTCCGGTTCACCGCGCAGTACAATCACAGTGCCCGCCGCCACCTGACGCAGAACAGGCGTATCCATCGTTTCCGATACAAGAATCACATCCACCTTTTCTTTCCGGCAGTATGCCTCCAGCTTTTCCACGGACGTAAAGGCTGCCACCGTAAACGGATAATCTCCTTTCTTCCTGACATAATCGCAGAATCGCTCCGTGTATGCCGCTTCTCTGTCACATACGGCAAGAATCTGTTGTTTCAAATATATCCCTCCTTTAACATAATCAGCAGAACACCGCCCAGAATCGGGCCGGACATGGGGATTTTATTCCCAAGACATTTTTTCTCGCGAAACAATAAGAAAATAACCGGAATCAGAGCAAAGTACATTGCCGTCAGAAAGGCCATCAAAGTGAGCTTCCAGGATAAAAACAATGCCGTCACACCGAGCAGCTTTAAATCACCGGCTCCCAAAGCTCTGCAAAGATACAGTGGAAATAAAATCAGAATCAGAACACATGGCTGCAATAAAAAATGAAAAAAATCATGAAATCCGTTTCGTATGACATGATTGAGAACTGTGGCAAGAAATGCCGTGACAATCAGCCGGTTGGAAATTCTGGCTGTATGATAATCTTCCCACAGGGCAAGACTGAGAAATAATAAAAGACTTACAATGGATCCCACCTCCCTGTAAAAGTCGGTGTGAATTGTAAGTCGAATTATAATATATCTTTTTTCCCCTGTCCATTGGTAAACTTTTACAAAAAATGAAAAAGATGAATGCCATAAAGCAGTGCAACGCCCGGAAATCCAAGGATTCCCGATGTCAAAGCCGTCCACGGATTTATTCCGACCATCACGGATAAATTCTGTGACGACAAAAACTGATTAATCAGAAAAATGGCAATCATGCCCGTGATACTCCGCAGCAGAAAGTTCAGTAAAAACTCTGCCTTCCTGCGAAGTGCAACAATACAAAGAATGACGATACACATAAAAACAATGGCTGCCCCGCCTGTAACCGGATTCATTTTCTGTCCTCCCGGAATGCTTATCTCTATTAATCTATTCCGAAAAAATCCAAACTATTACATGAATAAATTACCAGTATAAGACCATACTCTATAGTAAAGCTGCCGTTTCAGAAAGCGGACAAATCAGGAAAGGCGGAACGTTATGAAATCTTATTTCAGCAAAAGTTCTCATGTTGACAAAGAAGATAACAGTATTTTAAGCGACATAGCAAAGACCCGTTACGCACTGGAAACGGCTTATGCCGGTTTCGATAACGCAACGGATCCCGATTTAATTGACTGCTATATCTATGAAGTCAATGCCATACAAAAGCGTTATAAATATCTTCTGCAGGAAGCAGCCAAGATGAACAATGCCGCAGAAACGCCTAAAACAGAAAAGTCATACGAGGAAACCGCGATTCCGCTCGTGAGACAAACTTTCCGTGAGTTCCCCTTTTCCGTAGGTTAGGCCGGCATATACGGTCTGTGTATGTTCCATAATCGGCGCGGAATCATCCTGTCGGCTTACTTCCCTGTACGCCTCCAAAAGCTCTGTCATCACCTTACGGCAGATGACAAGAGGTTCCGCGCTGCCGCGGGCATCCGCCCGCGACATCTCTTTCATCACATACGCATAAAGCCGGAACAGTTGACCGGCAACGGCATAACGATGGTCAAGAGACTGCATCAGTTCCCGCACACAGCTTCCCGCCTTGCGAATCCCTTCCCGAAATCCCGCTCTGTTTTGCCCTGTCTCCAGCGCCTGCCGCGCATCATCCAGATAAGCCAGATACATCTCATATAAAATAACGATCAGTTCGCTCTTATTTGCCTGCGTAATCCGCACGGTAAAATTTTTTTTCATCTGATCTGTCATATCACTTCCCCTTTACTGCAAAAGCTGTAAGATCTGCGAAGGTCTTTGATTCGCCTGTGCCAGCATGGATGTACCCGCCTGGCTCAAAACCTGATCTTTTGTATACTCTGTCATTTCCTCCGCCATATCCGTATCCATAATCCGGCTGTATGCACCGGTCAGATTTTCCACGGAAATATCCAGACTGGAAACGGTATGCTCCAGACGATTCTGGTATGCGCCCAGACGTCCGCGGATCGTGGAAAGGTTATTGACGGCTCTGGAAATCCGGTCAATCGAATGTTTCGCCTCATTCTTTGTCGACACATCGAGTTCCGCAACGCCAAGTGTCTTGCAGGACACGGTCGGAATCCGCACATCCAGCGTCTGATCTTCGTTGGAACCGATCTGAACCGTCATCGCACCGATACCGGTCAAATCGACATTCACCGTATGGGTCGCCGGGTGGTCTTCCCCTGCGGCCAGGAATTTATCCAGATCGATGTCCAGTGTCAGGGAGAAATTGTTATCGCCCTTGATCGTCACCGTATGGTCATCGTCTTCGGAAGGAACCATCGTCTGATTCGCCACCGATTCCAGATTCACCGTTTTTCCGTGAATGGTTGTCGTATCAACCGTTCCGGCAACGGCCGGCGTGGAAATCTTCACGCCCACGATTGTCGTATACGGATCATCCTTGTCTTCCTCATACAGATAATCACCGGTAACGGGATCCTTGGCATTCAGGCCCGTTTCGGGATCCACGACTTCTTTCAGACGGAATTTCGTACCCGTTTCAATCGTAATCTCATAAAATCCCGCATTCGCTTCATCCGAATAGGATTCCACTTTAACGGAAGCCGTGTTAAACGTCGGATCCAATACGGATTTTTCCGGAAATCCTCTCAGGTCAAACGTTCCGTTTAAGAGCGACATTTCATTAAATTCGGTCGATTCCGCAATGCGGTCAATCTCTTCCAGCAGGGAGTCCACTTCTTCCTGAACCGTTTCCCTGTCACCGTCCGACATCGTACCGTTTGCCGACTTAATGCTCAACTCATTCAGACGCTGCAGCATATCATGAACTTCCGCCAGAGCGCCTTCCGCCACGTTGATAATGGAAATACCGTCGCTGGCATTATTATTCGCCTGCTCCAGTCCTTTCATCTGTGCGCGCATTCTCTTGGCAATGGCAATGCCGGACGGGCTGTCCTTGGCATGATTGATTTTCAATCCGGACGATAATTTCTCGATCGAAACCGAGAGTGAATTTTCTGCTTTCGATAAATTGTCATTGGAGAGAACCGCTGACATATTAAAATTAATTTTCATGGCTGGAACCCCTTTCTATTTCTCTGTGTATGGTGACAATCGTCGCTTTCGCTATTCGATAAAGTTCTCCTGTCGAAGCCGTACTTTCTTCTTTTTGCATACGTTCGGAGGAAAATCCTGTTTTCAGATCGGAACGGAAACCGGTTGCCATTGTTTCGGTTTCAAATCCCATCCGTGATAACTCCGCCTTCACTTTATCCTTTAAGTTCTCAATTTCCGCTCCCTTTTCTTCCTGAGAGCCGATGAAAAATCCCGTCACCACATGATCCTGAACGTGCAGTCTGATCGACAATTTCCCGTACCGCCCGGTATCCATCGAAGCTTCCACCGATCCTTTGTTTTCCTGCGAATGGATGATCTCCACATGCAGTGCCACAACGGAATCCTCTGTCAACAGCGGTATATCGTATCGTTCCGTTTCCGCCAGCTTTGCCGAAAACGAAATCTGTTTATAGAGAAGACCCAGTTCCCTGACATCCACGGAATTGATATGTTCGGAATCATACATCGCATCGTCGAGTATCCCCTTTTCTGTCTCCACGAGATCCCGGTATGCCCGCGTAGCCTCTTCTCTGTCGGTAAAGCGTTCTTCCAGACGGGATATGTCCACTTCCAGGGACTTTTCGCTTTCTCCGGTCTGTTTATCGGCTTCTTTTCGCATTTTCTTAAATACACCGTCACTGTCTTTTCGGTACTCGTGTACCGCCCGTATGTTATCCGGTGTCAAAGCCTCTCCCATCATTCGCAGCATATCGGCGGCAGCACTGTCGGGACGAATCTGTCGGTATTCCTCCCGCTGTACATTCCGCCAGGACGCTTCCAGTTCTTCATCCGGCTGTGCCTGACGGAGCTGCTCCGCAAATGTCTCCAGATCCGTCTCCTCATCCGGACCGATCTGCGCGATTGTATCACCGTCTACCGTATTGTAAATTTCACGATTCAATCTGGTGTAATAATCCTGCTCCGGCGTATCGTTCCGGTTTGCAAAGGCTCTGCCGATCTGGTCATCAATGGCTTCTCCCCGCTTTCTGACTTCCTGCAGCGTCCCCAGATCGTCATCCACCGTCTTATCGATTCCCTTTGCCCGCGAAATCCGTATCTGTGTCAGCAGATTCTTAAAGGAGAGCGTTGTGCCCTGATGCAGCAGGCTCCCGATCACTGCGCCGTCCGATTTTTCCACCTGTCGCAGCAATCTGTAAATACCGATATAAGAATCTTTCTCTTCTTCCGTAATCTCTTTTTTCTGTTCCAGTTTATATAAAAATTTGCTGAATTTTTCCTGTTCCCGCTCCGGATCCTGCTGTCTGTCATTCAAATAGTCATCCAGCTCCGAAACTGTCATTTCCAGCGGATTTTTCCCTTCCCGGATCATCTCCAGCGCGGCGGCGGGTGTCAGCTTTCTCACAACACCGCGCAGCGCTTCGTCCGCTGCTTTTACTGTCATAATATTTTCTTCCGTGATCTCCAGACTGTTATACCCCAGAATCCGCACGGCCCGCTTATTGGCGTCTGACGTTTCCAGCCCGATCTCTTCCAGAAGTTCTTCGATATTGCGAAACGCCTTGGTAATCGAATCTCCCATATCCCGGCGGGGCGCCGTCTGCAGCGTTTCATAGCTCTCGTTCGCTTTTTTGTAGGAAGCTGCCAGCGCTTCTCCGGACTCTTTCACCTCTTTCAGGTTATAATCCGCCTTTTCGCTGCTGATCTTCCCGATAACCGCCGCAGGCATCCGGGGAATTTCCCGCACGGTATCCACTGTCTCGCGATACAACTGTGATCTGGCCGTGACGTCTGCCGGTGTCTCTCCTCCGAATAAAATACGATTTTGCTGATATTCCACATCCTTCAGCGCCTGAATGACTTCTTCCAGCTCCGCTGTTTCAATGGTATATCCGCTTTTCAAAAGCTCCCGGTTTGCAGTAATCGTCATTTGCAGTCGTATCTCTTCCAACTGCCTTCTGGCAGCGGCATTTTCCTGTGTCACATTGTGGTATCCGCTGTCCAGCAGTCTCTGCGCCGCATCCAGTCCCGCAAGGGTCAGTTCCCCTTCCTGCTGCGCCGCCAGATCGGCTGCCGTTTCGGTAATCTGCTGCGTTCTGTTCCAAATATCATATGCCTGCTCCCAGAGAGATTTCGCACCGGTGAGACTTGCCTGACGCGGACTTTTTCCGTCGGAAACGGCCATAGCCATAGCCGAAAGCAGATCGTTTTGTTCCATCGGAACAGAAATCTTCTGCAGTTCCATATAAGAAGACAGCGTTTTCTCTGTCAGGGGAATCCCGGCGCCAATCAGCCATTTTGCAGATGCTTCCGCACCCTCCGCACCGTCCAGTCCCGCTTCCTTCAAAATGCGGTCAATCTGCGGCTGCAGACTGTCCCAGTTGATATTGTCAGCCCTTTTGGTCAGATAACCGTTCTCATCCTGATAATATCCTCTTCCCTGCCGGCTGCCGTCTTTCAGGCTGCTGTACTGTGCCCTGTACAGTTCTTCCAGTACCGGCTCCCTGTCATGGTTCACCATATATTTTACCGTGTCGTCTCCCGGCTGCCGCAACGCCTGCGCCTCTTTGAGCGCTTCCACTGCCTCCCGCGCGGTTTCCTCTGTCAGCGGCACACCTTTTTCCGAAAAAGTCTGTGCCAGCTCCCGCGCCAGTCCGGCGTCACCGGTAATCTCCGTCAAAGTATCCATATCCAGCGTATCGGTATAACCGCTGACCGACACACCCGCTTTCAGCAGGGAAGCCTTGATCTCATCCACAATCGTGACAGCCTCTTCGACCTCCATATCACCGATCCGATAACCGTCTTCCTGCAGCTTTCCAAACTCTTCGTCGGACATCGTATTGGACATCACAGCCATATAATCGCTGATAACGTCCATATTTTTTGTTCCCGCCTCCTGCATCACATCGGCAGCGGTCTTTCCCGGTTCTCCGTATATTTCGCTGCCGGACGGCGTACCGGAAATATCCAGCATATAGCCGCTTCCCGCACCGTTTTCATATCCGATCTTTTGAACCGTTCCGTCTTTACGCGTCTCTTTCTGTCTTTCTATTTGATTCTGTTCCTGCTGAATTGATTGAAACGTAATCTTCATATATAACCTCACTTTAAAAAGAATCCTGCCGCAATGCAGAAAAAAGGTGAATGCATGATGACATTCACCTTTTATTTCGGCACCCGGGCCGGATTACTTAACCTTTTCTTATGAAGTTCACGCTATGTCAGAACTGGAACACAGCCGACGTATAAGGCGGCAGATCAAAGTTGATCGAATAATCGCGGTAATCACAGGGTATTTTCTCCGCCGAAACACTGAGCTGTATCCCTCTGCCAAAGCCGCCGAATCTTGTCTCGTCACTGTTCAGAATCAGTTTGTATTTCTTTTTCTTCGGTACGCCTACCCGATAATCTTTTCGCTCCATCGGTGTCATATTCATGACAAAGAGCAGATTTCGTTTATCGGAAGGGGATTTACGGATAAAGGCATAGGTGCTTTGCTCCATATCGTCCGCTTTCACCCACTCAAAGCCTTCCCAGCTATTGTCAATCTCATACATACACGGGTATTTCCGATAAATCCGCAGCAGTTCTTTCACAAAATTCTGCATGCCGAGATTCAATTCCTCATCCAGCAAAAACCAATCCAGTTCCCGCTCTTCACTCCACTCGCGTTCCTGTCCGAATTCCTGCCCCATAAACAATAACTTCTTACCTTCATGCCCGATCATATACGTATAACCCGTGCGCAGGTTCGCATATTTGTCTTTCTGATAACCGGGCATTTTATTGACCATGGAACATTTCAGATGTACAACTTCGTCATGGGAGAGCGGCAGAATATAGTTTTCACTGTCGTTGTAGCTCATGGCAAATGTCATGGCATAATGGTTGCCCTTACGAAACAGCGGATCCAGCTTCATATATTCACAGAAATCATGCATCCACCCCATATTCCATTTGAAGGAAAAGAACAGCCCTTCCTCCTCAATCGGTCCTGTCACCTTCGGCCAGGCGGTAGACTCTTCCGCAATCGTCAAAACACCCGGGAAGGTACCCCGTATCACGGAATTCATATGTTTGAAAAACTCAATGGCTTCGAGGTTTTTATTTTCGCCGTAGCGGTTTGCCACCCACTGACCGTCCTGTTTCCCGTAATCCAGGTACAGCATCGAAGCGACCGCATCCACACGCAGACCATCGACATGAAATTCCTTAATCCAGAACAACGCATTGGCAATCAGGAAATTTACCACTTCTGTCTTGCCGTAATTAAAAATCTTTGTCCCCCAGTCGGGATGTTCACCGATCCGCGGGTCGGGATGCTCAAATAACGCGCATCCGTCAAAATCTGCCAGTCCGTGGGCATCCCTCGGAAAATGTGCCGGAACCCAGTCCAGAATTACGCCGATTTTGTTTTTATGCAGTGTGTCGATCAGATACATAAAATCTTTCGGCTCACCGTAACGGGAAGTGGGCGCATAATACCCCGTTACCTGATACCCCCAGGAACCGTCATACGGATGCTCGGCAATTCCCATCAGTTCCACATGGGTAAAATGCATTTTTTTCAGATATTTGACAAGGGCATCCGCAAACTCTCTGTAGGTATAAAATCCTTCGTTTTCTCTGCCCGGATGCCGCATCCAGGAGCCGATATGGCATTCATAAATAGCGATCGGTTCCGCATTCATATCTTTCCGTCTGCGGGCGTTCATCCATTCTTCATCCGTCCACTTCATCCCCGATAAATCGGTGACGACAGAGGCCGTTTCCGGACGTTTCTGTGCATAATTGGCAAACGGATCGGCTTTGTAAAGTTTTCTTCCGTCCTTAGCCTTAATCAGAAATTTATACAGATCTCCCTCTTTTACATCCGGAACAAACCGTGTATAAATTCCACCCGGGCCTATTTTCTCAAGTTCATGTTCTTCTTCATTCCAGTTATTAAAACTCCCGATCACATGCACCGTTTCCGCATTGGGAGCCCAGACTGCAAAAAACACTCCTTTTTTTCCGTCTTCCACCGACAGATGCGCCCCCAGCTTTTTGTAAATATCATAATGCGTCCCCTTCGCAAACAGATATTGATCTGTCTCGGAAATAAATACCTTCTCCTGCCCTGACATTTTTCTTGTCACCCTCCTTTTAAACAAAATCCTTCTCCCTTAGTATAATCATATCTTCCTCATCGTATCGCTTACCCAAAAGTATCTCCATAAAATGAGACATATTTTTTCTGCCCGCATGGTAGATTGCTTCATCCACGATTTCTTTTACTTCCTTCGTAGTAACCGAATGTTCACTTGTCTGCAGATCGGAAATCCTTGTATACAACGCGAGCACACCCAGTTCATCGATGGCATATTCCTGTTCCAGTGCATATTTTTTACCGAACAATACAAGAGAGTCATTATCCATTGCCTCAATATCAATCCGCAGATCAAAATTGCGGTGCAGGATTTTATGATTGTCCAGAAGTTTATTCATATTGATTTTCGTATCTTCCAGGATCACAATAATGCCCTGTTCTTCCTGTTCCAGCAGTCTGGCCATTGATTCTATGACCGCCTGCTTCATTTCACCTGCACCTTCCACAATCAAAGCCCCGTTGCTCAATTTGCCAAACGTTTTCTCCATATCCTTGTGATTGAGCGCCTGCCCGGTAATCTTAGCCATCCTTCCGGAGAAATTGCTGTCTGTCATCTGAATGTCTTTGATAATATTTTTTGCCAGTTTTATCGAACCCATCCCCGGCTCTCCGGTGAGAATCACATTTCCGGTATAGGAAGCAAGGCTGATATGATCCAATACATGCAAAATCTGATCTCTTGTCGATTTTGTCTGTATGAACGGCCCAAACAGTTTCTTTTCCTCCGATGTCATCGGGCGCTGGGAAACTTCCGATTTCCCGGCTTTTGCCTGCGATTGCTGTTTCGCCCGTTCCTTTGCCTTCTCCGATTCCGTATCGGTTTCCCCGGTATCCGTATCCGCACTGCTTTGCTGTTCCGGCCGGGGCGTCCCGGTTTCGGCCTCTTCCGGCTCTGCCGTCTTTTCTGTTTCGGCGTTCTCTTCGCTCTTTGTTTTTTCTTCCTCTTCTTTTCTCTTTTGTTCTGCTTTCTCTGCCTTTTCTTTTTCTTCTGCCGCCACGGCTTTTTGCAGCGCTGCCAGCGCTTCCTGTGAAAACCGCTGCGTATCGGACTGTTCGTCGATTTCTTCCAGTTCTTCCACCTCGGGAAGTTCCTGTGTCAGTTCGGCCAGCGGACCTTCTTTCGTCGAAGCATCAAACTGCAAAAATATTTCCCCGGTCTGCTCCATAACCCGCTGCCGGATCGCTTCCGCCCGCTTTTCCTCATTATCCCGTTTCATCTGTTCCCATTCCAGAAGAACATCCTGAATGCTCATCTGGCCGGTAATCTGTTTTTCAACCGTATCTTTTGCGGGAACGGCAAGCTTGATCTGACCGTCGTATTCCTGTGTCAGAATATGATCGAATTCATTTTTTTCCTGCGCCATGCTCTCTGCAGTCGGCTGTGGAATCGCATTTTCCGGTTCCGGCGGAATCTGTGCCGCCGTGTTCTGCGGTGTCATTTCCGGTATCGGTGCTTCCTGCATCTCAGCCTCCGGTTCCGCCGCTCTTTGCGGCACCCGCGGCGGCGGCGCGGATTTCTGCTGTGCTTTTCTCCGCAACGCCCTCTTTTCCGGCGGCGCTTCCTGTAAAACCGTCTCCTGCGGGATTGTTTTTACCCGGTTTTTATAATACTCCATCTGCGGGTCGATTTCTTCTCCGGTAATCTGCACCATTTTCGGTATTTCCGCCGTGCGCGCCATTCTGACGACTCTGGCGGGTTCATCCAGCACCGGCATTTCGATCGTATCGGGATCATCGAAAAATACTTCCTCTTCCCGAACCGGCTGCGGGGAAACAAATTCTTCGGACTCTTCCGTATCCTGCAAAAGATTGGTGATAATCTCTCTCGTAAAGTCCCCGGGGCCTTCCATAATCGGTTCGTTTTGCCAAACCTGCCTGATCGGCTGAACATTCCGCATATTATGTAGATTCTGTACATTTTCATATGCCGATACCGCCTGCTGCGGCTGCATGAAAACTTCCTGTGCCGGCGCGGCAGTGACCTCACCGGTATCATAATCTTCCTCGTAAATATCCAGGGTATTGTTTTCCAGTTGTGTCTGAAAATCCTGAATTTCATCGGTACTGTAACCGGTTTGATACCCCATTTGATAACCGCCGACCGCCTCATATTCAACGGTTGCATCGGCAGCCGGCGGCCGGCCTTCCTCGGCCAGAACTTCCTTCATACTTTCCGCCAGTTCTCTCTGGAGATTGATCGTCGCATATTCCCCTACGTTAAGGGGTTTTACCTGAATATCCAGATCATCATCCGGAGCGGGTTCCGTGCTCTGCACCGGGGCGGGCGCAGGGACCCCCTTTCCCTTACCCTTTTTATATTTTTTCTCTTGTTCCGGAGACAACGGAGCGTGCAGCATTTTCAGCTCCATCGCTTTTGTGACATATTTTCCCTCCCCGAACCAGAGAATCAGTTCATCACATTCCTCAACGCATTTTGTTCCGAGTCCGATCCGATGATACAGATATGCCAGTTCATATGCCCATTTTTCTCTGTATTCCCGCCGCTTCAATTCCTCCAGTACGGCAATTCTCTCTTCCAGCGTAACTTCCTGCGCTTCATATAATTTATACTGCAGCACATATCTGCCGTTATCCCGCGGCGCAGTCTGCACAAATTCCTTGTAATATTCCACCGCCTGTACCACATCATCCAGCTTGATGCAAAGTTCACAGAGCGAATATATAATCATCCGGCCGCCCGGATGACGTTCATACGCAAGGAGAAGGATTTCTCTGCTCTCTTCATACCTGCGGCTCAATTTATAAAGATCACTGACCGTACAGAGCATATTGACGTTTTTTACCTTCCGCCAGTCAATCATATCCGCTATTTCCATGGCTTCCGCGTATTTTTTTCTTCCAATCAGGGTTTTGATCTCTTCAGAGCGTATTTTATATTCATATTTATCCAACGTACTCACCTCATATGGAATATGATACAGTAACCCATTTTTAAACTCTTTTCAGTTTACCACAGGCATCGGGAGAAGTCAAAAACAAACAGGGCAAAAACATCAAACATACTTTGCCAGTTCCGCAAACATTTCCAGCGTCAACGCCTCACCCCGTACCATCGGATCGATTCCGAGCCGTTCAAGCGCCTGTAAAATCTGCTCTTTTGTAACACGGAGGTTTTCGGCGTTCATAAGACTGTTTACAAGTGTCTTGCGCCTTTGTCCGAACGCGGCGCGTATCACGGTAAAGAGATGCGCTTCATCCTCTGCCTGCACCGGTTTCTCCTTATATCCGGTCAGACGTATCACCGTACTCCCCACATTGGGCCTTGGCATAAAACAGGAAGGAGAAACCTGCATTACAATCTCAGGAAAGGCATGATACTGCACGGCAAGAGACAGCGAACCATAATCTTTGC
Source organism: uncultured Lachnospiraceae bacterium (assembly GCA_910585205.1). GTDB lineage: Bacteria > Bacillota > Clostridia > Lachnospirales > Lachnospiraceae > VSOB01. The sequence goes on along the minus strand of CAJUCC010000025.1, from coordinate 40,301 downwards.
TGCCCGGCTGCGCCTGCATCCTGTCTGCAACCTCTTTCTGTATCATAATCGTCATCCGCTGCGGCGGAATACGGCTTTCAAACAGTCCCATAATAATCGGTGTCGTAATATAATACGGGAGATTCGCCACAACCTGAAACGGTTTCCCGCCGTTTTTTACCTCCGCCAGTGCAGCCAGATCGGTTTTCAGTATATCACGGTTGATGATTTCCACATTATCATAGACAGATAAAGTATCTTCCAACACCGGAATCAGCGTTTTGTCGATCTCCACGGCGATTACCCTGCCTGCTCTTTCCGCCAGATACTGTGTCATCGTCCCGATTCCCGGTCCGATTTCCAATACGGTATCTTCCTTTGTCAGCTGCGCGGATGCCACAATCTTTTCCAGAATATTACTGTCTATTAAAAAATTCTGCCCGTACTGCTTACGAAAATGCAGATTGTATTTTTTCAGTACTGCAACGGTACTTGTAGGATTTCCCAGATATGCCATATTTTCAACCTTTCTCTTCCGTCAGCAGACGCATGTGACGCCAAACAGTCTCACAGCATTTTCCTCCGTACACCGGATCACTTCTGCTGCCGTCATCCCCTTGATACGTCCGATTTCCTCCGCAATATAAGGAAGATACAGAGAACTGTTGCGTTTTCCACGATATGGCGCAGGCGCCAGATACGGACTGTCCGTTTCCAGAAGAATCCGCTCCGTCGGAATATACCGTACCGCTTCTTTCAGCTTTTTGGCATTTTCAAATGTCACAACACCGCCGATACCGAAATAATAATCCATTTTCAGAAATTCCGCCGCCATCTCCACGGAATATGAAAAGCAATGGATCACACCGCCTGATCTCTCCGCATGGTTTTCTCTCATAATGGTCAGGGTATCATTGGCGGCTTCCCTGGAATGAATGATAACCGGAAGATGCACCTCCTGCGCCATCAAAAGCTGCCGCACAAACCATGTTTTCTGGATTTCCGGGTGCGGATCATTCCAATGGTAATCCAGTCCGATCTCTCCGACCGCGACGATTTTTTCATCGGCACACTGTTTTTTCAGCCATGCAAAACGCTCTTCTGTCAGATCACCTGTATCACAGGGATGGATTCCCACCGCTCCGTACACATAAGAATATTGTTTTGTGAGTTCCCGTATTGTTTCGATCGAAGACAAACTCGAACCGGCGTTGACAACGGCCCCGATACCGTTTTCCGGCAGACTTTTCAACAGATCAACTCTGTCCTTATCAAATGCTCTGTCATCATAATGGGCATGTGTTTCAAAAATCATAAAAACTCCTTGACAAAAAAATTAAATTTTTTTAAAAAATCTCTTGCAAACTACAAAACATTATACTATAATCATTCTTGTGTTGTAAATAAGTGAATCGCATATGCGCCTTTAGCTCAGCTGGCAGAGCACCTGACTCTTAATCAGGGTGTCCAGGGTTCGAACCCCTGAAGGCGCACTTATAAGTACCATTTTTGAGGACTTGCTTCCTTGGGGATGGTGCTTTTTTTTCTGCAATCCCGAATCCATTCATAAATCTCTTGAAAATCGCACCTGATCTGCTATATAATAAAAACAGTCATTGATTGCATTGCTCACAGAAAAGGGAGAAAGATAATTATGTATGGAAACATGTACGGAAACGAAAACGACCAGGGGATTACTCTGCCATTGGAAAAACCACCGAAAAAGCCGGTGTCCCCTTCTATTATCATTGCACTGATTGCAGGAATTTCTGCGATTATCTGCGTCACTATTTTTTCCGGCAGTATTGCCAGATATAAAACCCATAAAAGCGGCGACGGTATCACCGTCACAGGCTCCGCAAGCTGTGATTTTGAATCGGATCTGATCGTATGGAGAGGTAGTTTCTCCGCATACGGACCCACGCCGAAAAGCGCATACCAATCTATTAAAAATGATGCCGAAGTAATCCAGAAATATCTGCTGGATAACGGTATCTCGGAGTCCGAACTGACATTCAGCTCGGTATCCATTTCGCAGAGATGGACGACACAGTACAATGAGGAAGGCGAAAGAGTCGGAGAATATCTGGACGGTTATGATCTCTACCAGTCTGTCACCATCACTTCCGGGGACGTGGATAAAGTGGATGCTATTTCCAGAGATATTACCAAACTGATCGAAGCTAACATTGAGTTCGAATCCGATGCTCCGGAATACTATTATACCAAACTGGATGAACTGAAACTGGATCTCATCGAACAGGCAACGGAAAATGCAAAGGCAAGAGCCGATATTATTGCGAACGGCACAAACGCCAGAAATACCAAATTACTCAGTGCAAATCTCGGTGTTTTCCAGATCACTGCACAAAATTCCGATTCGGAGTACAGTTACGGCGGTGCATTTGATACCCGTTCCAGAAACAAAACGGCAACGGTAACGGTCAGACTGAATTATGCCACGGACTAACACAACAAAACAATACTCATACATATTGCAAAACGATTTAAAACCGGCAGGTACTTGATAACTGCCGGTTTTTAAATAGAAAGGAAAACAGATTGAAAACTTTTTTCAAATTATTGTTGTTGTTCTTGACTGTGCTTGGCATTATGCAGACCGGCACCAATCTTTACCGCAATATTCCTCATATTTACCAGGATGATTATCCCTCGCTTTATCAAACGGAACTTCAGATTATGTTTGGACCCGATTATCAGGTAGGAGAAAAGAAAACCATACGAATCGAAACGGAAAACTGTGATTGCGGATACCACTCCGACGGTTATATTTATGATGAATGGGAGATTACATATCAGGATCAGAACGGGCATTCTTACACACAAATATTAAACAATATGGATCCGTTGGTCAATCAGCAGCTTTTCTGGCTGAAAAATCAGCTTTCTGTATACTATAAACAAAACTACCTTATCAGTCTTTTCCCACAGGGGACATTTCAGGATTTAACGCTTGAAGACTACTTCGGAAAATCTTATTGCTTTATTTCGATTGGAAATCCCGTCAGCAGTTATACGATAGATGAGAAAGAAGAATATGAAAAGGCGCAGGCAGCGGGAGAAGAATACAAAAAACGACTTTGGGAAAATCTGCGGCAGGAAGAAAATATGATACCCTTTTATAAGCTGGACTATAACAATATTTTCAATTATTATCCGCTGCTTGTCTCCATTAATCTGAGCATTGATGACGAATCTCTGCAGGGTGCGGAAAAAGAAATACACGAAGAACAGATCCGGCAGGAGGCATTGAAGATAATGGAAGACCTGAATCGGGATACCGGCCATACCTGTAATGTGCATCTGTATCTTTCCAGCAACAACGGCTCCTGTGATCTCTATGACGGTTCCCGGAACTGGAGCTATTATATACTCCGTGGCAAATGGTACGATCCAAAAGAGAGTAAAAACCAGTACCGGGATTTCCAATGGCAGTTTTTTTATGAATACAAAGGAATTTACTGGTGAAAGGAACTATTACAATTCATCCCTTTCAAACGCTTCCTTTAACGCCAGCAGCGAATCATATTTGCGATAAACCAGCGCCAGCATTTCCGCGTCCGGTTGTACCAAATCCGGTATCATAACCGTTTTCATGCCGGCTGCATGAGCCGCCCGTATTCCGTTGGGAGAATCTTCCACAGCGATCACTTCCCCGGGCGGCATATGTACGGCTTCACAGGCTTTCAAATATATATCCGGCTTCGGTTTGCTCAATGTCACCTGATCACCGCCGATAATCACGTCAAAATAATGTCCAAGCCCGGAACGTTCCATATGGCTCATAACCGTCTGGGTACTGGAAGAAGAAGCCAGACCGGTGGTAAAGTGATTTTCCCGCAGATATTGCAGAATTTCCACAGTTCCCTTCATCAATGGCAGACCGTCCCGCTCTATCCATTTCTGCATCAGACTTCTGCCCGCTGTCAAAAACTCCTGCGCGTCAAAATTTTCTCCGAACTTTTTCTGAAACTGGAATATAATGTCTTTGCGGTTTCTGCCCATACAATTGTCGGCCAGCTCCTGTATGATAACCCCGTCAAGACCACGTTCTTTCGCAAGCTGAATCCAGGCTTTGGTAGACATAATCTCCGTGTCGAACAAAACGCCGTCCATATCAAAAATAATTGTTTTACTTTTCATATTATTTTACAATCACCTTTCGGAAATTTTTCTTGCCCCGTTTTATCACAATGCCATCCGAAAAAAACGATACCGCATATTCTTTCCTGACATCCGTTATCTTTTCGCCGTCCACGGAAACACCGCCCTGCTCGATAGCACGTCTGCCCTCTGATCTGCTGGAAACCAGACCGGATGTCACCAGAACAGTAATCAGATCGGCCTTTCCCTCCGGGAAATCCGCCGCCGTCAGTTCTGCAGTCGGCATGTCTGCCGCATTGCCTGTACTGAACAGGGCACGCGCGCCATCCTGCGCTTTTTTCGCTTCTTCTTCTCCATGGACCAGTTTTGTCAGTTCATAAGCCAGAATTTCTTTCGCCTCGTTTAACTGGCTCCCCTCCCATGCATCCATTTTATCAATCTCTTCGATCGGCAGGAACGTCAGCATACGGATACATTTCAACACATCCGCATCCGCAACATTTCTCCAGTACTGATAAAACTCAAAGGGTGAAGTCTTATTCGGATCCAGCCAGACAGCGCCTTTCTGAGTCTTACCCATCTTGTTTCCTTCTGAATTCAACAGCAGGGTAATGGTCATCGCATAGGCGTCTTTTCCCAGTTTGCGGCGGATCAGTTCCGTACCGCCGAGCATATTGCTCCACTGATCGTCGCCGCCAAACTGCATATTACAGCCGTATTTGCGATACAACTCATAGAAATCATAACTCTGCATAATCATATAATTAAATTCCAGGAACGAAAGACCTTTTTCCATTCTCTGTTTATAACATTCCGCCGTCAGCATACGATTGACCGAAAAATGCGCACCCACTTCCCGAAGCAGTTCGACATAATTCAGGTCCATCAGCCAGTCCGCATTGTTTACCATCAATGCTTTGCCTTCGGAAAAGTCTATAAACCGGCTCATCTGCTTTTTAAAGCAGTCACAGTTATGCGCAATCTGTTCCTTTGTCATCATTGTACGCATATCGCTCCTGCCGGAAGGATCTCCGATCATTCCCGTTCCGCCGCCGATCAGGGCAATCGGTTTATTGCCGGCCATCTGCAGACGCTTCATCAGACACAGAGCCATAAAATGTCCTACATGGAGACTGTCCGCCGTCGGATCAAATCCAATATAAAACGTGGCTTTTCCCGCATTTACCAGTTCCCGGATTTCTTCTTCATCCGTTAATTGTGCAAGAAGCCCTCTTGCCTTCAGTTCTTCAAAAACAGTCATTTTTTTCTCCTTTTATCCCTGATACGGGTCAATGCTAATCAATTCCTGTTCCGACTTGCCATACAGAATTTTCAATCCGATCGGCGTCAGAACCGAAGATACAATAATCAATAAAATAACGGAAGTAAAATATACCGGAGACAAAAGACCGACGGAAAGTCCTTTTTGTGCCACAATCAGAGCCACCTCTCCCCGTGTCATCATACCGATGCCGATTTTCAGCGAATCATTTCCGTTAAACCGGCATAATTTTGCCATCAGGCCGCAACCTATGATCTTGCCCAGCAGACCTACAATAACAAAAGCCACGGAAAACAATAATAAATCTTTTGTCACATGATCGATACTGGTTTTCAGACCGATACTGGCAAAAAAGATCGGTCCAAACAGCATATAAGAATTGACGTCCATTTTTCTCGCTATGTAATCCGCATCTTTTACACTGCACAAAATAATGCCTGCCACGTAAGCGCCTGTAATATCCGCAATTCCAAAATACCGCTCCGCCACGTAGGCCATCGCCAGACAGAACGCAAATCCCGTAATCGGAATTCTTCTCGTATGCGTATATCTCTCATCGATAATCTGAAAAATATGATAGGAGATAAAACCAACGACAATGGCAAAGATAAAGAATAAAATTGTACTGATTACAACTTTCATCGGATTGGAATCAGGGTTCTTAAATCCGATCACAAATGTCAATACAACAATGCCGATCACATCATCGATGATCGCCGCACTCAAAATTGTCGTTCCCACATGCCCTTTCAGTTTTCCCATCTCTTTCAGGCATTCCACGGTAATGCTGACAGAAGTTGCCGTCAGTATCGTACCCATAAAGACTGCTTTATAAAATTCTTCGCTTCCCCAGGGCGATACGCCATAAAACGCCATATACAGAGCGCCGCCGCAGACAAGCGGTATCAATACACCGGCGCAGGCAATCAGCAGTGCAATCGGGCCTGTCTTAATCAATTCTTTTAAATCCGTTTCCAGACCCGCAGAGAACATCAACAAAATAACCCCAATCTCCGCCATTTCCGTGAGGAAAGTAGTCTGCGTTACCCATCCGAATATACAGGGACCGATCAAAAGTCCTGCAATAATCTCTCCCACAACCTGAGGAGCCTTGCACTTTCTCGCCAATAATCCAAAAAACTTTGCAACAATAATAATAATTGCCAAATCTTTAAATACTGAATATGCTTCCATGTCCGTCACCTTTCAGATTCTGTATTTTCTTCCGAAATTTCTTCCATTGCATCCTCGGGATTTTCAAATTCTTTGCTGCCGTCGGATACTTTTTCTCTTACTTTTGCAATTTTAGCCACGCTGACACCTTCATCCAGATGAATCATCTTCACACCCGAAGTAATTCTCCCCAATGTCGATATATCTTCCATGCGAAGCTGGATAATAATGCCTCCTGTTGTAATCATCATAATTTCATGGCTGTCATTTACCGCCTTGACGCCTACCACATCGCCCGTCTTTTCGGTTATCTTATAACATTTTACACCTTTTCCGCCTCTTTTCTGTACCGTAAATTCTCCCAGATAAGTCCGTTTCCCCATGCCGTTTCCCGACACGATCAAAAGAGAATCCCCCTGATGGTCAAGCTGCATACCGATAATCTCATCACCGTGGGAGAGGTTCATACCGATTACCCCCATCGAATTTCTTCCGGTTGCCCGCACATCCGTCTCTTTAAAACGAATGCACATCCCCTGCCTGGTAACAAGGAATATATCGGTATCGGTATCGGTAATTTTAACCTCAATCAACTCGTCATCTTCGCGCAGATTAATAGCCGCCAGTCCGTTCTTTCTGACGTTGCTGTATTCCATAATCGAAGTTTTCTTTACGATACCGTTTTTCGTCACCATAAAGAAATTTTTATGTTCTTCGTATTTCTTAACGGCCATGATAGCGGTAATCTTTTCCCCGGGATTCATCTGCAGGAGATTTACAATCGCTGTCCCACGCGCCGTACGTCCCGCTTCCGGCACTTCATAAACCTTTAACCGGTAAACTCTGCCATAATTGGTAAAAAACATGGCATAATGATGGGTCGTGGTCATCAGCAGATCTTCGATATAGTCTTCTTCGATTGTCTGCATTCCCTTGATTCCCTTGCCGCCTCTGTTCTGACTTTTGAAATTATCAACCGTCATTCGCTTGATATAACCGAGACTTGTCATGGCAATTACGGTGTTCTCTTTGGGAATCAGATCTTCCATGGAAATATCATCGGCATCAAAACCGATAGCGCTTCTTCTGTCTTCTCCGTATTTATCCGCAATCGCACTCATTTCTGTTTTGATTACACCCAGCAGCAGCTTTTCATCCGCCAGTATCGCTTTCAATTCCGCAATTTTTGCAAGCAGTTCTCTGTGTTCGTTCTCCAGTTTTTCCCGTTCCAGTCCTGTCAGCGCGCGCAGACGCATATCCACAATCGCCTGTGCCTGTACGTCTGTCAGGCCAAATCGTTCCATCAGACTTACTTTTGCAATCTGTGTCGTCTGGCTTGCACGGATTATGCGGATGACTTCATCGATATGATCCAGCGCGATCAGCAAACCCTGTAAAATATGATCCCGTTCCTCCGCTTTGTTCAAATCATATCTGGTACGCCTTGTCACCACTTCTTCCTGATGAAGCAGATAATACTTCAGCATTTGGATCAGGTTCATGACCCGCGGCTGATTGTTGACAAGAGCCAGCATAATAACGCCGAATGTATCCTGTAACTGTGTATGCTTATACAGCCGGTTTAATACCACATTGGCATTGACATCTTTTCGCAGTTCAATCACGATGCGCATACCTTCCCGGTCGGACTCATCCCGCAGATCCGTTATGCCATCGATTCTTTTTTCTTTATGTAATTCTGCTATCTTTTCGATCAGACGCGCTTTGTTGACAAGATAGGGAAGCTCCGTCACAATGATCTGGTTTTTTCCGTTCGGTAAGGTCTCAATATTGGTGACGGCCCGTACTTTTACCTTTCCGCGTCCGGTCCGATAGGCTTCTTCACTGCCCCTCGTCCCCAGTATCACGCCCCCGGTCGGGAAATCCGGCGCTTTGATAATCTCCAGAATTTCTTCCATATCCGTATCCCTGTCTTCCAGAACACGGTTATCGATAATCCGAATCACTGCATTGATAACTTCACGCAGATTATGAGGGGGAATATTGGTGGCCATGCCTACGGCAATGCCTGTCGTCCCGTTTACGAGAAGATTGGGAAAACGGCTCGGCAGAACCGAAGGTTCCCGTTCCGTTTCGTCAAAGTTGGGTACAAAATCCACGGTATCTTTGTTAATATCGGCAATCATTTCCATGGAAATTTTGGAAAGTCTTGCCTCCGTATAACGCATGGCCGCCGCGCCGTCCCCGTCCACGGAACCGAAATTTCCGTGTCCGTCGATCAGCACATGACGCATAGACCAGGGCTGCGCCATATTTACCAATGCGCCGTATATGGAACTGTCTCCGTGCGGGTGGTATTTACCCATTGTATCGCCGACGATACGCGCACTCTTTCTATGTGGTTTATCCGGACCGTTATTTAACTCGATCATGGAATAAAGAACACGTCTCTGTACAGGTTTCAGTCCGTCTCTTACATCCGGCAGCGCTCTGGAAGCGATTACGCTCATCGCATAGTCGATATAAGAGGTTTCCATTGTTTTTTTCAGGTCAACGTCGTGTACTTTATCAAAAATATTGTCTTCCAAACCATTCTCCTCTCATTAAATATCCAGATTTTTTACAAATTTTGCGTTTTCTTCGATAAATTCTCTGCGGGGTTCCACCTTATCCCCCATCAGCGTCGTAAAAGTCAGATCGATTTCCGACTCTGCCTCTTCATCCATAATGACACGGAGCAGAACACGGCGTTCCGGGTCCATCGTTGTCTCCCAGAGCTGTTCCGCATCCATCTCTCCCAATCCTTTATAGCGCTGGATACGATTATTCTGGTCCCTGCCCACCTCATCAAGAATGCCGCTCAATTCTTCATCGCTGTAAGCATACCAGACTTTTTTATTTTTTTCGAGTTTATAGAGCGGCGGCTGCGCCAGATAAACAAATCCGCCCTTAATCAGCTCCGGCATAAACCGGTACAGAAATGTCAGCATCAATGTGGAAATATGCGCGCCGTCCACATCCGCATCGGTCATAATGATAATCTTATGATACCGCAGTTTGCTGATATCAAAATCTTCGTGAATGCCCGTTCCGAACGCCGTAATCATCGCTTTGATCTCTGCATTTGCATAAATCTTATCCAGTCTGGCTTTTTCCACATTTAATATTTTGCCGCGCAGCGGAAGAATCGCCTGTGTATTCCGGCTGCGGGCTGTCTTTGCGGAACCGCCCGCGGAATCTCCCTCCACGATATATATTTCACAGTTTCGGGGATCCTTGTCGGAGCAGTCAGCCAGCTTTCCCGGAAGCGCCATGCCTTCCAGAGCCGTTTTCCGTCTTGTGAGATCTCTGGCTTTCCTCGCCGCATCTCTGGCCCGCTGTGCCAGAATCGATTTCTCACAGATCGTTTTTGCCACACCCGGATTCTGTTCCAAAAAGTATGTGAGCTGTTCACTTACAACACTGTCTACCGCTCCCCTTGCCTCCGAATTGCCCAGTTTCTGCTTTGTCTGTCCCTCAAACTGAGGATCTTCAATCTTTACACTGATAATCGCCGTCATGCCTTCCCGGATGTCTTCTCCCGACAGATTCGGCTCACTGTCTTTCAGCAATTTATTATTTCTGGCATAATCATTAAAGGTCTTTGTGATGGCATTGCGGAAACCGGCAAGATGTGTGCCGCCTTCCGGTGTGTTAATATTATTGACGAAGCTGTACGAACTTTCCGTATAAGAATCGTTGTGCTGCATCGCCACTTCCACATATACATTGTCTTTTGTGCCTTCAAAATACAATATGGTGTCATAGAGGGCGGTCTTACTTTTGTTCAGATATGTAACAAATTCTCTGATCCCGCCTTCATAATGGAATGTTTTGACAAGCGGTTTTTTCGCTCCCGACTCTTCGTCTGTAATGCGGTCATCACAGAGCACGATTTTCAGATTCTTTGTCAGAAACGCCATCTCCCGCAGGCGCTGTTTCAATATATCAAATTCATAGACCGTCGTTTCCTGAAATATCGTGGCATCCGGTTTAAAAACAACAGTCGTTCCCGTCTCTTCTTTTTCGCATGTCCCGATCTGCTCCAGAGCATAACATGCCTGCCCTTTTTCATACCGCTGTCTGTATACACTGCCATCCTGACGAATCGTAACTTCCAGCCAGTCAGAAAGCGCATTTACAACGGAAGCGCCCACACCATGCAGTCCGCCGGACACTTTATATCCCCCGCCGCCGAATTTTCCGCCGGCATGCAATATGGTAAACACCACTTCCACGGCAGGAATCCCCGCCTTGTGATTAATACCGACCGGAATCCCGCGTCCGTTGTCTTCCACCGTAACAGAATTGTCTTCATTGATCGTAACACGGATTTCATCACAGAAACCGGCAAGCGCTTCATCTACGGAATTATCCACAATCTCATACACAAGATGATGAAGACCTCTGCTGGAAGTACTGCCAATATACATACCTGGTCTTTTTCTTACCGCCTCAAGTCCTTCCAATATCTGGATCTGGTCTGCTCCATATTCCGTACTCATATATCCCTCCTGCTCTTTGTGTCAATCAATTCTCGCCTGTCACGGTTCCTTCCGTCACTTTGAATATCTTATTGATTTCAAACCGATTGTTGATAAAATCATCCAATCCGGTACATGTGATAATCGTCTGAATATCTCCGATACTGTTTAAAAGATAATTCTGCCGGTTGCTGTCCAGCTCCGACAAAACATCGTCCAGAAGCAGCACGGGCTTGTCTTTGGATATTTTCTTAACCAGTTCGATTTCCGCCAGCTTTAATGACAGGGCAGCCGTCCGCTGCTGTCCCTGTGAACCATATTTGCGAATATCCATATCACCTGTCAGAAACGAAAAATCATCCCGGTGCGGCCCCGTCGTCGTCTGTTTCAGCTTTATATCTCTTTCTCTGTTTTTGCGGCACTTTTCCTCAAAATCTGCCACACTCGCATCCGGTTCATAAATAATCCGCAGCTCTTCTCTGCCGCCGGAAAGTTTACCGTGAATTCCGCAGATCATTTCATTGAGCTGAGAAGTAAACGTTTCCCGCCGTTCTATAATCTTACTCCCAAACGAGACAAGCTGCGCATCCCAGATTCCAAGTGTTTCCTTTAAATCCGGATGCAGGGAGAGATCCCGCAGAAGTTTGTTTCTCTGGTTTACAATCTTATTATAATGATTGAGGTTGTACAGATAAAAGCTGTCGAGCTGACACAATTCCATATCCACAAAACGCCGCCGTTCTCCCGGTCCGTTTTTAATAATACTCAGATCTTCGGGAGAAAAAAACACCACATTCAAAAGTCCGAGCAGTTCTGCGGCCTTTTTGATCTTTTTTCCGTTGATTGCAATGCCTTTGGATCTGGCGCTGCGCAGATGCATGTCGACTTTATTTTCCAGATCTTCTTTTTCCAGATATGTACGGATATGCGCTTCTTCTTTTCCAAAACGTATCATTTCTTTATCTTTGCTCCCTTTATGGGATTTTGTCGTCCCCGACACAAAGATGGCTTCCAGAATATTTGTCTTTCCCTGTGCATTGTCACCGTATAAGATATTGGTCCCTCTGTCAAAATGCAGATCCAGAAGTTCATAGTTTCTGAAATCAGAAAGCTCCAGTGATTTTATAATCATAATAATCCCTTTATTGTACTGTAATGCGGTTTCCTCTGTACTCTACCATATCCCCTGCATATAATTTTTTTCCGCGCTGAAGTGTCACTGCTCCGTTCACCTTTACAAGTCCGTCCTGAATGGCAAATTTAGCATCCACACCGCTTTCCACAAGCCCTGCCGCTTTCAAAGCCTGGCCCAATTTGATATATTCGTCTTTTAATGTAATGGTTTCCATATTTTTCCTTTTTTATACAATTATTACGAAACGGTTGTAAAGTTTACCGGAAGAATCAGATAAATATAGCTCTCTCCCGCATCGCGGATAAAGCAGGGAGCCTTCGGATTCACCATATATACATAAATTTCTTCGTCGTCGATTACCTTCAGGGCATCAATCAGAAATTTGGGATTGAATCCGATCATAATATCCTTGCCGCTTTTTTTAATGTCAATTTCTTCGTTCATGCTTCCCACGGTGGAATTGATCTTTAATTCCATGCCGTTATCTTTGATTGTAATGATAATCGGCTTTTTATCCCCTTCTTTTACGAGAAGCGTTGCTCTGTCAATACAATTTAAAAACTCTTTTTTATTGATTTTAATTTTTGTCTCATAATCGCTGGAAAGCATCTGATCAATGCGGAAGTATTCTCCCTCGATCAGACGGGATACCACCATCGTGTTATCAAATTCAAACACGACATGTCTGTCGGTAAAAAATATTGAAACATTTTTATCCACATCGCCGCTTAAAATCTTACCGATTTCATTCAGTGTCTTGCCCGGGATAACTGCTTTTTTATCTTCATAGAAATTTTTCAGTTTGATATTACGGATGGAAATTCTGTGTCCGTCCAGTGAAACAACCTTCAGATTATCTTCTCTGATTTCGAATAATTCCCCTGTCATCATTTTATTGTTGTCATTGTCGGCAATCGAAAAGATCGTCTGCCGAATCACTTCTTTTAATGTAAATTGTGAAACGACAACGGAATCGTTTTTTTCGATGGCAGGAAGACAGGAAAAATCTTCTCCTGATTTTCCGATAATATTAAATCTGGCTTTCTCACAGGTAATTGTTGTTTTCAGGGAATCGTCTGTCTCGATCGTCACATCGTTCTCGGGCAATTTGCGTACAATTTCCAGAAAGATTTTGGCATCCAGCGCAATCATACCCTTTTCGACAATCGTTCCCTTAATTTTTGTTTCGATACCAAGTTCCATATCATTCGCAATCAGTGTGATGTCATCCCGGCGCACATCGATCAGAATACATTCCAGGATAGACATGGTTGTTTTGCTCGGAACTGCTTTTGATACAATCTGTACACCACTTAAAAGATTTGATTTGGGACATATTATTTTCATATGTGCATAACTTCCTTTCCTGTCTGTCTGCAGTCACATGCATGCGCAGTTGACTATATATTTATAAATATTTCTTAATCTTAATCTTAATAGCTGTGAATTTGTTTATATCTCGTTTATTATACTATTTTCGGGCAAAAATGGAAATATTCAGCCGGTGAAAACCTCCGAATTGCCTGTGGGTAACAATCGTATTTTGTTGATAACCACTCAGGACGGATTCAGTTTTTTTCGAATTACGTCAATTCGATTGCGCAATTCCTCATCCTTTTCCACATCTTCCGTAATCTTATTCACACCATGGATAATTGTTGTGTGATCTTTTTTGTTCAGGAGTTTGGCGATATTGGCAAACGGAATATCGATCAGACTGCGGCAGAGATACATAACCACATGTCTGGGCTGTATCAGTTCGCTGTTTCGTTTTCTGGAAGTGATGTCTTCCGGGCTGATATTATAATGTTCCGCCACAGTATCCAGTATCAGAGCAGGCGTTATCACTCTCTGTCTGTCAGGATAAATAATATCCTTCAAAGCTTCCTCCGCCATATCCAGTGTCATAACATCCACATGATTTAATCTGATAAAAGCTATGATCTTATTAAAAGCGCCTTCCAGTTCCCGGATATTGGATTTGATATTGGAAGCGATATAGTTCAGAATATCATCATGAATGACCCGGTCAAAGTTTTCCGCGTTTTTACGGAGGATAGCCATTCTTGTCTCATAATCGGGTGCCTGTATGTCTGCGATCAGACCCCATTCAAAGCGTGAACGGAATCGTTCTTCCAGTGTTTCCATATCTTTTGGCGGTTTGTCGGAGGAAAGGATGATCTGTTTTCTCGCGGAATGCAGTACATTAAAGGTATGAAAAAACTCTTCCTGTGTGCTTTCCTTTCCTATTATAAACTGTATGTCATCGATCAGCAGGACATCGACCGTCCGGTATTTGTCGCGGAGGTTGGTCATGGCAGCGGCGTTACCGCTGCGAATGGATTCGATGACTTCGTTAGTAAATTGTTCGCTTGTGACATAGAGTACCTTTGTGTCCGGTTCCTGCTCGAGGATAAAGTGACCGATCGAATGCATCAGATGTGTCTTTCCCAGTCCGGCTCCGCCATAGAGGTAAAGGGGATTATAGGTGACACCCGGTGATTCCGCGACCGCAAGTGAGGCAGAATGTGCAAACTTATTGTTACTGCCCACTACAAAGGTATCAAATTTATATTTCGGATTGAGGTTTGCATGTTCGTAATTGACCGAGTAATGGGTAACTCTGTCATTGCTGCCGTTTCCGCCTTCTTTCTGATCTTTTTCCAGAATAAAGGTAACTTTGTAGTTGTGATCCATCATTTCTGTGATCGTTACTTCAAAATAGCTTTTATATTTGCTGGAAATATACTTCAGTGCATGAGATTGATCGGAGGGAATGGATACGATAACGGTGTCATCCTCTGTCTTGTAGTATTGCAGAGGTTCAACCCATGTCACATAGGAGATTTCCGACAGGTCATATTCTTTTTTGATTGTTTCCTTGATCGCTTCCCATGAGTCTTTTATTTTATCCATCTTATAATTCTCCTGATCTCAAAATATCTCAATCTATATAATAACGTATTTAAAGGAAAAATTCAAATGCTTTCCGTATGGAAATCTGCTATGTGGATAAGGGTTAAAATGTTTATGAACATTAAAATTCCTTATAGATCAGAGTAAAAATAAAGTTTTGCACAGGATATTAAAGAGTTATCCACAATTTATGCACATTTTGTGGATAATCGGTTGTGGATGAAATTCATACTTTTTTGCGGAAAAGCCTTTTATTTGCTTGACTTGCGCCTTGCTATCTTATATAATTGTAACGATATTTTCCATAATAAAAAGGAGGTGTATCCACATGAAAATGACATTTCAGCCAAAAAAGAGACAAAGATCCAAAGTCCATGGCTTTCGTGCAAGAATGAGTACTCCGGGTGGAAGAAAAGTTTTAGCTGCAAGAAGAGCAAAAGGAAGAAAGAGATTATCAGCATAGGCCGCGTTATGTGGCCTTTTTCTCTTATGCCGGCAGGCAGGCAGGGCTTATGATATTTTCAGAATCTTTGAAAAAGAACAGGGATTTCCGGGATGTTTACAGGAAAGGCAAATCGTTTGCCAATAAATATTTGATTATGTATATTGTGGAAAATCATCAGGAAAAGAACAGACTGGGAATATCTGTCAGTAAAAAAGTCGGAAACAGTGTTGTCAGGCATCGGGTGACAAGACTGATCCGGGAAAGTTACCGGCTGCATGAAACAATATTCAATAGTGGTTTGGATATGGTAGTCGTTGCAAGAAACGGCGCGGGAGCGGTTTCTTATTGGGAGATCGAAAGCGCTATGTTACATCTGGGAAAGCTTCATAATATTCTGCATCAGTCAGAATCGTTATGAAATATCTGATTTTTGTTATGAAAAAAACAGTGATTGCTTTTATAAAATTTTATCAAAAATATATATCTCCTTTGAAAAGAACAAAATGCCCCTATTTTCCTACCTGTTCCCAGTATGGTATTGAGGCGTTTGAAAGGTATGGCGTTTTTAAGGGCGGTCTTTTGACTGCCTGGAGAATAGTCCGGTGCAATCCTTTTTCCAGAGGGGGATATGATCCCGTTCCTTAACAACACTATTATATAAGGAAAGGAATGAAGGAGGACAGAGAATTGTCAAATGGTATTTTACTGACACAGCAGTCGGGTTTTCTGAAACCTGTGGCCATCCTGCTTGGTTATCTGATGGATGGCATTTTTATTCTGCTTGATAAAATGGGAATTCCCAATATCGGTCTTTCCATTATTTTGTTTACCATCGTCATTTATGGGTGTATGACGCCTCTGACGATCAAACAGCAGAAGTTTTCAAAGCTGTCTGCTAAGATGAATCCCGAACTGCAGGAAGTTCAGAAAAAGTATAAAAATAAAAAAGATAATGAATCCATGATGGCAATGAATGAGGAGACTAAGGCGATTTATGACAAATACGGCGTGTCTCCGACCGGAAGTTGTCTGCAGCTTTTGATTCAGATGCCGATTTTGTTTGCATTGTATCGTGTTATCAACTCGATGCCTGCATATGTTGAGCAGATTAAGAGTGCTTTTTTCCCGCTGGTGGACAAGCTGATGGCACAGAGTGGCAGTGCAGAGCTTTTGCAGGGTTTTAAAAATGCCAATATCTATGCGAAACAGTTTACCAATGACGCTTTTTTAAGCGGTAATGCAAGTTATATTCAAAATACTTATATTGACTGCCTGAACAGAGCGTCCAGTGCAGAATGGCAGAGCATTATTGATCGTTTCCCGACGTTATCTGCTGATGTCACCAATACAGTGACAAAATTAAACGAATATAATAATTTTCTCGGACTGAATATTGGAAACTCACCGTCTTTTATCTTAAAGGATGCCTTTGCGACAGGCGCATATCTGATGGTTGTGGCGGCGTTGATGGTTCCTTTTCTGGCGGCTTTTACACAGTGGATGAATGTAAAGTTGATGCCGCAGGCTGAGACTAAAGGCAATAACGGACAGACGGACAGTGTGGCGGCATCGATGAAGACGATGAATATTATGATGCCCATTATGTCGGCGGTTTTCTGCTTTACACTGCCGGCCGGTATGGGTATTTACTGGATCGCCGGTGCGGTTGTCAGATGTATTCAGCAGATATTAATCAACAGACATATCGATAAGATTGATATGGATGAACTGATTAAAAAGAATATGGAAAAGCGGGAAAAGAAGTTGGAGAAAATGGGCGTTTCCGGGAAGCAGATCAACAGTTATGCTTCGATGAATACGAAACGCGTCAATCAGTCCAAATCGGTTATAACTGATTTTGAAAAAGAAGAGACAGTGAAAAGGGCCTATGAATACTATGAAAATCATAAAAAACCGGGCAGTATTTCTGCAAAGGCCAATATGGTAAAAGAATATAACGAAAAGAATAACAGCGACAATAAAGAAAAATAGGAGGTATCCGGGATGGAGTTTACAGAAATAAGTGCAAAGACAGTTGATGATGCGATCACGGAAGCATGTCAGAAGTTTTCTGTTACGAGTGATAAACTGGAATATGAAGTGATAGAAGAAGGCTCTGCCGGATTTTTGGGAATTGGTTTCAAAGCTGCTGTGATTAAAGCAAGAGTGAAATCTTCCGTTACGGATACTGCCAGAGAGTTTTTGAATGATGTCTTCGAGGCAATGAATCTGGCTGTTGTGATTGATGTAAAATATGATGATCTGGAACATTTTATGGATGTAGATTTAAGCGGTGATGAGATGGGGATTCTGATCGGAAAAAGGGGACAGACGCTCGATTCTCTGCAATATCTGACTTCACTGGTAGTGAATAAAGATGTGGATAATTACATCCGGGTTAAGGTGGATACGGAAAATTACCGAAAGAGAAGAAAGGATACGTTGGAAAATCTTGCGAAAAATATTGCCTTTAAAGTGAAAAGAACAAAGCGCCCTGTCTCTCTGGAGCCGATGAACCCATACGAAAGACGAATTATTCATTCTGCTCTGCAAAATGACAAATATGTGGTGACACACAGCGAGGGAGATGAACCTTTCAGAAGGGTTGTTGTAACATTGAAGAAATCATAAACAGAAGCAAAGCATGCACAGCCCGGTTTGTTTTACGATAACCGGGCATTTGCTTTATTCAGTACTGGGGATTGTGACTGGAAATGGAAAATCAGACAATAGCGGCGATTGCCACTGCTTTAGCGGAATCGGGTATCAGTGTAATCAGAGTCAGTGGGGACTGTGCAGTTACCATCGCAGACCGTATCTTTCGCACGCGCGGGAAAAAGCATATTCTCGATCATGCGGATAGCCATACCATTCATTACGGTTTTATCTTTGACGGAGAAGAGATTGTCGATGAGGTGATGGTTTCCGTGATGCGGGCGCCTAAGAGTTATACGATGGAAGATACGGTGGAAATTAACTGTCATGGCGGCGTATGGATTACGAACAGAGTTTTGGAGGTTGTTTTACGAAACGGAGCCAGGCTCGCGGAGCCGGGTGAGTTTACAAAACGGGCTTTTCTAAACGGAAGAATTGATTTATCCAAAGCGGAAGCCGTTATGGATTTGATCGCTTCGGACAATGAGCTGGCCAGAAAATGTTCTGTCAGTCATCTGCAGGGCGCGGTAGCTTCTGCGGTGAAAAGTCTTCGTGAGAAAATTATATATGAAATTGCCTTTATTGAGTCTGCGCTGGATGATCCGGAACATATCAGTCTGGACGGATATGGGAATAAACTGTCGGGTATTTTGGAAACGCTTCTCTTTGAAATCGGCAGACTTTTGGATTCCTTTGGCAATGGCCGGATGTTGAAAGAGGGAATCAAAACGGTTATTCTGGGAAAGCCAAATGCCGGAAAGTCTTCTTTATTAAATACGTTGGCAAAAGAAGAACGGGCGATTGTCACCGATATAGCGGGAACGACAAGGGATATTGTGGAAGAATCGGTCAGAATCAAAAGTGTCAGCTTGCGGATAATCGATACCGCAGGTATCCGCAAGGCGGAAGATCAGGTGGAAAAGATCGGTGTGGAACGGGCCGTCCGCTCTGCGGAAGATGCGGATCTGATTTTATATGTCGTTGATGCTTCGATTCCACTGGATGAAAACGATACGGCGATCGTTTCTCTGGTGGCACAGAAAAATACCATTATTCTATTGAATAAAACCGATTTGACCGCGGTCATCACGGAAGAAGACGTGAGCAGAATGTTCCAAAATCGTTTTCCGGTAATTCGCATATCGATTCGTGAACAGACGGGAATTGATGAATTGGAAGATATGATAGAACGATTATTTTTCCATGGGAAAATTTCTTTTACCAATGAAGTGTTTATCACCAATGTACGGCAGAAGGAAGCGCTGAAAGAGGCGTATGACAGTCTGGTATTGGTAAAGGAGAGTATTTTGTGCGCATTGCCGGAAGATTTTTATTCGATCGATCTGATGAACGCGTATTCCGCTTTGGGACGAATTATGGGGGAAGAAGTCGGAGAAGATTTGGTCAATGAAATTTTTTCCCGGTTTTGTATGGGGAAATAACGAATCAAAATATTTTGGTTTTGTTGTGACAGGAGTTTATCAGTATGGCGGAAATCAGAGAACAAGTGGATGTATGTGTGGTCGGAGCGGGACATGCCGGATGTGAGGCGGCCCTCGCGTGTGCGAGACTGGGGCTGGAAACCGTTATTTTTACGGTGAGTGTGGACAGCATCGCCTTGATGCCCTGTAATCCGAATATCGGCGGTTCTTCCAAAGGACATCTGGTGAGAGAGGTGGATGCCCTTGGCGGAGAGATGGGAAGGAATATTGACAAAACATTTATTCAGTCGAAAATGCTGAATCGTTCCAAAGGTCCTGCGGTACATTCTCTGCGCGCACAGGCGGATAAAGCGGATTACACCCGGGAAATGCGGAAGGTAATTGAAAACCAGGAGCATTTGACGGTTAAACAGGCCGAAGTGTGTGAAATTTTGGCAGAGGATGAAAATGTTTCGGACGGGATAACGGAAAAGAGAGTTACCGGTGTAAAAATATTTACCGGGGCAGTGTATGAATGCCGGGCTGTCATTCTCTGTACGGGAACTTATCTGAATGCCAGATGTCTGTGCGGGGAAGCCATTACCCATACCGGTCCGAACGGTCTGCAGCCCGCCACTCATTTGACCGATTCTTTGAAACGTCTCGGTATCGAAATGCGGCGTTTTAAAACCGGCACGCCGGCGAGGATGGACAGGCGTTCTCTTGACTTTTCTAAAATGGAAGAACAGCGGGGGGATGAAACGGTTGTTCCTTTTTCCTTTTCCACCGATCCCGCAGATGTCCAGATTGAACAGGTGTCGTGTTATCTGACTTATACAAATGAAGAGACACATACGATTATCCGCAATAATCTCGATCGTTCACCGATTTATGCCGGTATCATTGAGGGCACGGGACCGCGTTATTGTCCTTCGATTGAAGATAAGGTTGTGAAGTTTGCAGACAAAAACCGTCATCAGGTTTTTATTGAACCGGAAGGACTGCATACAAATGAAATGTATGTGGGCGGCATGTCTTCTTCACTCCCGGAAGATGTACAGCTCGCAATGTATCGAACCGTCCCCGGGATGGAACACTGTAAAATTGTCAGAAATGCCTATGCGATTGAATATGATTGTATTAATTCCATACAGTTGAAAGCTTCCCTGGAATTTAAGAAAATAAAAGGCTTATTCAGCGGCGGACAGTTGAACGGAAGCAGCGGATATGAGGAAGCGGCAGCGCAGGGGCTTATGGCGGGAATCAATGCCGCCATGCAGATCAAGGGAAGAGAACCACTGATACTGGATCGTTCCGACGGATATATCGGGGTATTGATTGATGATCTGGTGACAAAAGAGACAATGGAGCCTTATCGGATGATGACATCAAGGGCAGAATATCGTCTTTTGCTTCGTCAGGATAATGCCGATTTGCGTTTGCGGAAAAAGGGCTATGCGGTTGGATTGATTTCACAGGAGCAGTATGAAAAGCTGTGTGAGAAGGAAGCGGCGATCAGGGATGAGATTGACAGACTGAAACATACCGTGGTGGGAACCGGGGAAGCCAATCAGACTTTTCTGGAACGGCACGGAAGTGCACGGCTGCGCACCGGAACAAATCTGGCGGAACTGATCTGCAGACCGGAATTGTCTTATGAGATGGTGAAAGAGATTGACAGCGAGAGAAAACCACTGCCGGACGATGTAACGGAGCAGGTAGCGATTGAGATTAAATATGAGGGATATATTGCAAGGCAGCTTCGACAGGTGGAACAATATCGAAAAATGGAGAAAAAAAAGATTCCTGTTACGCTGGATTACAATGAGATCCCCAGCCTGCGGATGGAGGCAAGACAGAAACTGACTGCGTATCGTCCTGCTTCGGTCGGACAGGCATCCCGTATTTCGGGTGTTTCCCCTGCTGACATTTCCGTTCTGCTGATCTATCTGGAACATGTTACGAAACAAAATCGTTAGGGAGAATGATACAGTATGAGAGATTTACAAAAACAATACGATACCGCTCTTTTGCAACAGGGATTGCGGCAATTTTCACTTTCTGCGGGAAATACAGAAATTTGTCAATTTTTACGTTATTATGAACTTTTGACGGAGTGGAACTCCTTTATGAATCTGACAGCAATTACCGGGTTCCCGGAAGTGGTAACGAAACATTTTATCGACAGTCTTTCCCTTGCTTCCTGTATGGATTTGTCACAGACGAAAACAATGATTGATCTGGGAACCGGTGCAGGGTTTCCCGGTATCCCGCTTAAAATTATGTTTCCGCATTTACGGGTGACACTTTTGGATTCTCTGAAAAAGAGACTCCAATTTCTGGAAACGGTTGTTGCCGAGCTGGGACTTACCGATGTGGAATTGATTCACGGAAGGGCAGAGGATTTTGCGAAACTGGCGGATTACAGAGAAAAGTATGATCTCTGTGTTTCGCGCGCTGTGGCGAATCTGTCTACTCTTTCGGAGTATTGTATTCCCTTTGTTACAATCGGTGGAACATTTGCCGCTTATAAATCGGAAAAAGGAGAGCAGGAAGCTGCTGCATCGCGAAAGGTTATCACACTGCTTGGAGGCAGTATTGAGAAGCAGACAGATTTCAGATTGCCGGAAACAGAGTTATGCCGTACAATGATCTTAATTAAAAAGACAAAAGCAACCCCGCTGAAATATCCGAGAAAGGCGGGGCTGCCTGCAAAAGAGCCGTTGGGTGAATCTTTAAGGTAAAAATACTGCCAGTTGATTTAAAAATACAACAGGATTTTCCATATGTGGATATTGTTTTGTTTCTGCCACATATGCTGTCTCAATAGAGCTGTTATAATAAAAATAATTTTCTACAATACTTTTATTATCTTTTTTTTCATTTCCGGCAATTACAAAAATACTGTGATTGATCTCTTTTAGTGCATGTAAAATATTAAAATTCATATATCTGCCGACATAACTGGAAAAAGAATATCTGGATTGGTGATCGTTTTGATGACTGGCTTCCACATAGGCAGCTATGTCTCTGTTTCTTAATTTTTCATAATCTGCATAAAAATATTTGCGAAACAGATTGCAAAATGATTGTTTTGTAGTAATAATATTATAAAAGAAAGTTCCCAGTACTGGCAGGTCAATCAGGAATTTCAGAGATTTTGTCCGTTTGGAAGGAATCAGATTCAGCTGATATAAACTTTGTGGATTAATCAGTATCAGTCTGTTGAATGCTTCCGGATTGTTGTGACAGGCAACAATCGCAATGGAGGAAGAATCTCCCGAGACTATAATATCTGTTTTTTTCCCGATGACTGTTTTTACAAAGTCGGTCAAAAGCTGAATGTAAAGGTAGGCCGTATATGTCATATTGGGTTTGTCGGACAGACCATATCCCAGTAAGTCGATGGTATAGACTTCATAGTGTCTGGACAGACGGTTCACAATTTTATGAAATTCATAACCGGAACTTCCGACGGTCAGGTCATGAACCAGAAGAACAGGAGTCCCATATCCTTTTTTTGTATAACGTATTGTTCCAAACCGCCATTCATAGTAACAGTCATCTTTGTCACGGAGAATGTCTTTTGCGGTGGATATGGAATACAAAAGTCTGTTGATTAAATGGACAGAAGCAATGGATATTCCTGTCACTATCGGAATAATTTTAACATTATGATTCATAACATAGCCTCGTATCTGTTAATTTAATATCTGTTATTATTATAAAGGAAAAGAGAGTGGGTGACAAGAATGAAAAAAACAAAGAGTACAAAAGCTGCATTTGATATTCAGGAGATGGATCGCAAACGAATTTCCAATGATCTGCATGATATATCTTTGCAAAATCTTTCTTATTTAATTTACAGGCTGGAATTGGCTACCATGTATATGGATCAGGATATTGACAAAGCAAAGAAAGAAATTGCTTTTATCAGTCAGGGAATCAACGATGTAATCGATGAAATCCGAAATATTATTTTCAATCTGCGTCCTATGGTCTTTGATGATTTGGGATTAAAACAAGCGATTGAGCGATTGTTTGATAAGTCGCGGGAAAATTGTTCCTTATCTTTGAAATGTAACATTGATGAAATTCATCTGGAAGATGAAACCATTATCTTTGGAATTTTTCGTATTATACAGGAATGTATTTACAATGCATGTATTCATTCAAAGGGAAAACATCTTCAGGTGACGGTGAAAAATTGTGAGGAGAGTGTTGAAGTGACGGTGGAAGATGACGGAGTAGGGTTTCATGTGGAGGAAGAAAAGAAAAAAGAGAACCATTATGGCTTATTTTTGATTGAAGAACGCGTTACTGCGTATTCAGGAAAAATAAAAATTACATCATCACCGGGAAATGGAACAAAAATTTTCGTATCTCTGCCAAAAGTATTAACATAGTACCTTATTTTGTGGTACAATATTCTTGCAATGTAACAAAAATAAGATTAGTATGGAGGGTGATAGAATAAAGCAGGAGATAAATGTGAAAAATTATTTTTTTAGTTAGCAGGGGGAAAGTAATTTAGCTAAAATATACAGTAATGAGTGGGAACAAAAAAATAATTGAAAAAGGAAAAAACTATGAGCGTAAAAATTATGATCGCAGATGATCATGTATTAATTAGGGAGGGTATCAGGCAGCTCCTTGAATTTGACGGAGACATAGAAATTGTTGCAGAGGCAAACGATGGTTTGGAGTGTCTTGCTCTTTTGAATCATATTTTACCTGATGTGTTATTGTTGGACATTAATATGCCGAAGGCAAATGGGATTGAAGTTTTGAAAACAATCAAAGAAAAAAATATATCAGTGAAAGTATTGATTCTGACAGTTCATAATGAAGTTGATTATTTGATTCGGGCTGTTGATATTGGAGTGGACGGATATATTTTGAAAAATTCCGGTTCGGCAGAATTGAAAAAAGCAATTATGTCAATTATAAATGGTGAATCTTATATTCAACCTGATTTGATTCCGGCCTTGAATTCCAGATTGGTATCAAGAAATGATTGTATGGGAAAAATTGAATTGTTGACGAGAAGGGAATTGGAAGTACTTATTTTTGTTGCTACGGGAATGTTTAATAAAGAGATAGCCGAGAAAATGAGTATCAGTGAACGAACGGTAAAGAATCATATATCCAGCATTTTTAAAAAGATTGATGTAGCAGACAGGACACAAGCGGCGGTATTCGCTATTAAAAATAACATTGTTGATATTTAAACAGTAATGTTTCACGTGAAACATTACATACATAATTTTCCATCACAATATATAGATGTTTCACGTGAAACATTTACGCAAGATATAGTAAATGTTCCGTGAAACATTTTTTATTGCGTGAAGCATTTACATTTTTATAATCCTAATTACCTATTGATAACAATGTTTCACCTGAAATAAAATAAAGATAGATTCTCTTTTCATAAAGTGCTATAATCATATATGCGCGATATTGAAAAAAGAATTTATGAAAGGCTAAGGAGAATGGGAAAAATTATAGCGATCGCCAATCAAAAGGGCGGTGTAGGAAAAACAACAACAGCTATTAATTTATCAGCATCGCTTGCTTTCAAAGGAAAGAAAGTACTGATGATTGACAGTGATCCGCAGGGAAATGCGACAAGTGGATATGGAATAGAAAAGAATGATTTGGATAATACCATATATGAACTGATTTTAGGAGAATGTTCCATACACGATTGTATTATCAAAGATGTAATTCCCGGTGTTTCTGTTTTGCCATCGAATGTCAATCTGGCGGCAGCGGAAATCGAGTTAATCGGTGTGGAGAAAAAAGAATTTATATTAAAAAATGAGATTGATTGGGTAAAGAATTTTTATGACTTTATAGTGATTGATTGTCCCCCTTCACTGAGTATGTTGACAGTCAATGCCATGACAACAGCGGACAGTGTTCTTGTTCCGATTCAATGCGAATATTATGCGTTGGAAGGATTGAGTCAGTTGATACATACGGTTAATCTTGTTAAAGAGAGATTGAATCCGGCGTTGGATATGGAAGGAATTGTGTTTACGATGTATGACTCCCGTACCAACTTATCCAGTCAGGTTGTGGAAAATGTAAAATATAATTTGCAACAAACGGTGAATGTATATAAAACAATTATTCCAAGAAATATCAGACTGGCAGAAGCGCCGAGCCATGGTGTACCGATTCAGATATACGATTCCAAATCAGTGGGAGCGGAGAGTTATAGGTTGTTGGCAGATGAAGTAATCACCGGAAAGGATATGTAAATATATGGCTGCAAGAGGCTTGGGAAAAGGATTGGATTCTTTGATACCAAATGCAATAGGGGATTATAAAAAGAAAAACAACGGAGAAAATATAGAACAGAATATACAGTCGGACAAGCCGGATTCTGTCGTCAAGATAACAATGATCGAACCAAACCGGGATCAGCCGCGTAAAAATTTCGATGAAGATTCTTTGCAGGAGCTGGCCGATTCGATTAAGCAGTTCGGTCTTCTCCAGCCCATTCTGGTACAGGACAGAAAAGATCATTATGAAATTGTGGCAGGAGAGAGAAGATGGCGCGCAGCAAAAATAGCGGGTCTGAAAGAAGTGCCGGTTATTATCAGAGATTTGACAGAACAGGAAATTGTGGAAATATCTCTGATTGAAAATATACAGAGAGAAAATTTAAATCCGATTGAAGAAGCAAAAGCGTTTAAAAGACTGTTGACCGAATTTGATTTGAAACAGGATGAGGTAGCGGAAAGAGTTTCCAAAAGCAGAACTGCCGTCACCAATTCCATGAGGTTGTTAAAGCTTTGTGATGAAGTGCAGCAGATGGTAATCGATGAAATGATTTCCACCGGACACGCAAGAGCGATTCTTTCGATTGCGGATCCCGAAGAACAGTATTTGATAGCACAGCGTATTTTTGACGAAAAGTTAAGCGTGCGGGATGTGGAAAAACTGATTAAGAACCGAAATAAGCCGCAGCCTGTAAAAGAAAAATCGGATCAGAATAAAGGTCTGACATATATATATGAAAATACAGCAGAAAAAATGAAGGAAACTTTTGGAACAAAAGTAAATATCGTTGCAAAAGAAAACGGAAGCGGTAAAATAGAGATAGGATTTTTTTCACACGAAGATTTTGACAGACTGACAGATTTATTGTTGCGATAAAAGGTTACGGAAATACGGAGGAAAAAATATGTCCAGTGCATTGTTGGAAAGTATGGGACTTGGTTATCTTGACATCGGATACATTTTATTGGGGCTGACGGGGATAACTTTGTTCCTTTTTATTCTGTTGCTTGTGTTGTTGATAGTGCAGATGAAAAAACTGTCCAGATTAAACAAAAGAATTGATAAATTTATGGGAGGGAAAGATGCAAAGAGTCTGGAAAAAGAAATCATTGGCATTTTTGAAGACAATAACTTTTTAAAGGCAGCGGCAGAAAAAAATAAACGAGACATTCGAAAAATATTTCATAATATGGAATGCACATATCAAAAATGTGGCATTGTCAAATATGATGCGTTTCGACAGATGGGTGGAAAGATGAGCTTTTGCCTTGCTCTGCTGAATAAGCGCAACAGCGGATTTCTCATTAACTCCGTTCACAGCAGTGACGGATGCTACACATATACCAAAGAGATACGGGAAGGGAAGTGCAGTATTGCTTTGGGAGATGAAGAGGAACAGGCACTTCAAATGGCTATCGGGGAAAAAGATTGAAGGTGATACCCTCATGAAGAAATTTAATATCGACGACATCAGAGGAGGAGAAGTTTTAGGAAATTCTATTATTGTTTCAAAATATCAGATCCTTTTGACAGAAGGCACGATTCTGAAGAAAGAATATATAGAAAACCTGAAAGAGTTGGGCGTTACGGAGGTATATATACAGGAAGAAAATATCAAGTCAAACAATCAGGAAACGGAAGATAAAAATATTGAAATTGGCCTGCGATGTAAAACGCAGGTGAAAAATATCCTGGAACGACATATTTATCAAAAAAATACGGATTTAATTAAACTAAACGATACGGCGACATTTATTATTGACAATATTTTACAGGAAGACAGTATCACGGATAAACTGCTGGAAATCAAGGAACGAAATACGGATTTATATGAGCACTCTCTGAACTGTTGTGTATTATCCATTATACTGGGGATTCGTCTCAATCTGAGCAATGAAACAATACATGCGGTTGGAGTGGGATGCCTGTTACATGATATGGGGCTGCGGTTTATTGCAGTCGATTACAATAATATTAATATTAACAGATTGTCCGGAAGCAAACAGCAGGAATATAAAAAGCATCCTGTATACGGCTACAGTTCCATTGAAAAAGAAACATGGCTGGATCCTGTCAGCAAAAATATTATATTGTCACATCACGAGAGACTGGACGGCAGTGGTTTTCCGTTTCACAAAAAGAGAATGTCCAAAGAAGTCTGTATGATGTGTATCTGTGATACATTTGACGAGATGATCTGCGGGATCGGATGTGAACGAAAAAAAGTTTATGAAGCGATTGAGTATATAAAATCCTTTAAAAATACGAAGTTTGATGGTACAATAGTAGACGAGTTTTTAAAGACCATAGCGGCATATCCGGTTGGCAGTTATGTTCTGACCAATACAGGCGAGATCGGTGTGGTAGTCAAGCAGAACAATAACTTTCCAGACAGACCGGTCATACGTATTATTCATGATGATGGAATGCGTGTTTATAGCAGCAGCGATCTGGATCTGCTCAAGGAGAAGTCTGTTTTTATCCAGGATGCGATCGATTGAATGACGGCGGAGAGAGGAGAAATCATAATCTATGATAGACATGAAATTTTTGCGTGAGAATCCGGAAACAGTAAAGGAAAATATCAAAAAGAAGTTTCAGGATGAAAAACTGGGACTTGTGGATGAAGTCATTGCGCTGGACGGAGAAAAGAGAAAGACACAACAGGAAGCAGATGATCTGCGGGCGGGCAGAAATAAGATTTCCAAAGAAATCGGAAAACTGATGGCGCAGGGAAAGAAAGAAGAAGCGCAGGAGAAAAAAGCCGAGGTGGCTGCAGGAGCACAGCGTCTCGCGCAGTTGGAAGAAAAAGAGCGGGAACTGGATGAAAAAATTACAAAGATAATGATGGTCATTCCCAATATCATTGATCCCAGTGTTCCGATTGGACGGGACGATACAGAAAATGTGGAAGTGACAAAATACGGGGAGCCGGTCGTACCGGATTTTGAGATTCCCTATCATACGGAAATTATGGACCGGTTTTGCGGTATTGATCTCGACAGCGCCAGAAAGGTCGCGGGCAACGGATTTTATTATCTGATGGGCGATATTGCACGCCTGCATTCCGCCGTGATTGCTTATGCGAGAGATTTTATGATCGGCAGAGGATTTACCTATTGCGTGCCGCCTTTTATGATCCGCAGTAACGTTGTGACAGGTGTTATGAGCTTTGCGGAAATGGATGCCATGATGTATAAAATCGAAGGAGAAGATTTATACTTAATTGGTACAAGCGAACATTCCATGATCGGAAAATTTATCGATACGATCATACCGGAAGAACAGCTCCCGCAAACGCTGACAAGCTATTCACCGTGTTTCCGAAAAGAAAAGGGAGCGCATGGATTGGAAGAACGGGGCGTATACCGTATCCACCAGTTTGAAAAGCAGGAGATGATCGTGGTATGCAGACCGGAAGATTCCCCGATGTGGTTTGAAAAACTCTGGCAGAACACAGTGGATTTGTTCCGTTCCCTGGATATTCCTGTCAGAACACTGGAATGCTGTTCCGGTGATCTGGCAGATCTGAAAGTGAAATCGTTTGATGTGGAAGCATGGTCTCCGCGTCAGAAAAAGTATTTTGAGGTGGGAAGCTGTTCCAATCTGGGTGATGCGCAGGCCAGAAGATTAAAAATCCGTGTCAACGGAGAAAACGGAAAATACTTTGCGCATACATTAAACAATACAGTGGTTGCGCCGCCCAGAATGTTGATTGCGTTTCTGGAAAATAATCTGCAGGCTGACGGATCCGTTCGGATACCGAAAGTGCTGCAGCCATATATGGGCGGTCAGAGTGAGATTCGGTAACGTGGGTTCAATCAAAATGGAAATGAGGTGAATTCCATGCATAAATATTTGCGTGCCATAGGATTCGGCGAAATTAAAAACAGAAAACAATTACAGCTTCTGATTACGGAATGCATTCGCAGCGCAAAGGAAAGGGAATATATTGCGCTACCGGAGCAGGGAGATTTTATTTTCGTGGAATGCTGCAGAGAATTTTGTGACGGAATGGGAATTGTAGTCCGTGGGGAGTTTGATGAAAATAACAATTATATTTATGATTATTATTTTCCTTATCTGCGGGGAAATTATATCAGTTCCGAAGAAGATGTTTCGATCGAACGGCATGCGGAAAAAGAATCTTATGCTGGCATTTGTGACGATTTGCGGGTAGGGGTGTCTTTGATCTTCTATTTTCAGAATGTGGTTTCATATTTAAAATATAA
Organism: uncultured Lachnospiraceae bacterium; assembly: GCA_910585205.1. Lineage (GTDB taxonomy): Bacteria > Bacillota > Clostridia > Lachnospirales > Lachnospiraceae > VSOB01. The sequence goes on along the minus strand of CAJUCC010000025.1, from coordinate 10,160 downwards.
AGAGAAGAAAAAGCTTCCGATCAGAGGAACGACATTGAGTCTTTCTGCGCTTTCCTGTCAGGGCATGGTGATTATGCCGATTATAAAAAATGAAAAAGAAAAAAAGAAAGTCAGACAGGTTTCCAAAAACAGAAATCATTTGATTGCGGCGGCGCGGCGTGGTGACGAAGAAGCGATTGAAAATCTGACACTGGAAGATATGGACACGTACACCGCCATTTCCAAAAAGATACAGAAAGAAGATGTATTCAGTATCGTTGATACGTATTTTATGCCGTATGGTGTGGAATGCGACCAGTATTCGGTTCTGGGAGAAATTATGGAATGCCGGAAACTGCAAAACCCTCTGACAGAAGAAGAAGTCTATCATATGACAATCAACTGCAATGAGCTGATTTTTGATCTGTGTATTAACAGTGAAGATTTACTCGGAGAACCCGAGGCAGGCAGAAGATTCAAAGGCGTTGTCTGGATGCAGGGATATATCAATTTCCCGGAAGAATAACTGAAAACACGATTTTGCAGTCCAATAAAAAAGTCCGTACCAACGGACTTTTTTTATATATGAAAGTGACAGGTAATCCGGCGGGAAAATGTTTTCATAACATGTGGACAGACATGATGAAACGGTTCGAACGAAGGTTCGATCGCCAGCGCACATCCGGGATAGGTGCGTTTCTCATCTTCGGCCATTGTAAAAGAATGATCGATAAATCCCCCTGTATAGACGACAAGAGCAGGGGCATCCGTATACAGATCCATCCGCACGGACTGATCGGCCGAGGACAGAGAACAGGCGGGAATCCGTGGACTGTGTTTTGACAATAGAAAATAGTGATTCAATCCCTTTGCATATCGGAACTGTAGACTGGTATCGCATTCGTTAAATCGCTCGGCCAGTTTTGTCTCTTTCCGAAAATCAAATTCTGTATGGACGACCGGTATAGTATTCTGCGGAATATGGTGTTCATCATTGACAATACAATGGTCAGCGCGAATCTGCAGATATTGTTCCAGGCCGCTGCGGTCAAATGCATTCAGATTAAAATAGGTATGGTTCGACAGATTCAAGTAAGTTTCGCGGTCCGACTCGGCGTAGAGATGCATTTCCAGACGCTGGCCGTCAAGAATATATTCCACAGAAAACCTGCGGTTTCCGGGATAACCGTCCACCCCGTCTGCTGCAAAGCAGGTGAACAGTACATCGGTATCTGTTTTGCGGACAATATCCCATTGCCGGAACGAGAGATTGTGTGTACCGCCATGCAGATGATTTTGGTTATTTTCATTTTTATCCAAATGAAATGTCTGATTTTCAAGTGTCAAAATACCTTCTGCGATTCTCCCGGAAGTGGGAGCCAATGTTGCGCCGGCATAGAGCGGGCAGTGCAAATAGTCGTTTTCATGAGACAATGCCAAAGCAATATTTTTAAATATTGAGTTTCGATTTTTGATATATATTTTACGGACACCGGCTCCGTAAGGAGCAAGATGAATTTTTATATCGGAATTCCAAAGTATGATTTCATTTTCAGTTTTTGTGAAATTGTGCATATTTCCTTTATTTTCCAAAAAAAATGCTCCTTTTTTCATGCTTTCATTTACAAATTTCTCAGTTTTTCAGTTCTCTTTTTTTCTTTCAAATTTACCTTATCCCTGATAAAAATGCAAGAAAAAATAATAATAAGAGCAAGATTTTAAAATGAATCAGCAATTTATAGGAATGCGATGACGGTGTGATACAGATATAATAAAAGCAACACAGGGGGAAAATGCAGAAGGAGGTGTATCGTTTGAAAAGCAGTGTCGAATTTTGTAATATTACAAAATATTTTCCCGGCGTAAAAGCGCTGGAAAATATCTGCTTTCAGGTGAAAAGCGGAGAAGTGCTTGCTTTTATGGGAGAGAACGGAGCCGGAAAATCTACGTTATTGAAAATATTAAACGGAGATTATCAGCCGACAGAAGGAAAATATCTGATCGACGGAAAAGAACGGCATTTTAATAACCCGAGTGAAGCGATTGAAGCGGGAATCAGCGTAATCTATCAGGAACGACAGATATTAATGGATTTGTCGGTGGCGGAAAACATTTTCCTCGGCAGGCTGCCGGTCAAAGGTATTTTGAAACAGATTGACATGAAGGAAGCATATCGCAGGACGCAGGAGATTATCGACGATTTTGGTCTGGATATGAAGCCGGGTGATATGGTAAAGGATTTGAGCATTGCGTATCAGCAGATGGTGGAGATTATGAAAGCGTACAGTAGAGAAAATCTGAAGCTGATCGCTTTTGACGAACCTACCGCTTCGCTTTCGGATTCGGAGATTGACAGTCTTTTTAAGATTATCCGAAAACTGAAAGACGAAGGTAAGATGATTATTTATGTATCGCACCGGATGAAAGAGATTCAGACAATTACGGATAAAATCGCAATCTTCAAAGACGGTACCTATATGGGAACATACGGCGTACATGAAATATCGGAAGAAGAATTGATTCATAAGATGGTCGGACGAAATCTGGGAGATGTATATAATAATCTGGAACGAAATCAACACATCGGTGATGTTCTTCTCGAAGTAAAGAATCTGCGCACGGAATATACAAAAGAAATCAGTTTTACACTGCGAAAAGGAGAAGTGCTGGGATTTTCCGGTCTGGTGGGAGCGGGACGGACAGAGATTATGCGGGGAATTATCGGGGCCGACAAAGTACTGTCAGGAGAAATCTTCCTCGAAAATAAAAAGATTGTAAACCGGGATCCCGGCGATGCGGAGAAAAACGGTATTGTCATGGTGCCGGAAGACAGAAAAACGCAGGGAATTCTGGCAAATTTGGGTGTGGGGGAAAATATCACAATCGGTTCATTGCACAGGAATTCTTCCGCACTGGGTATTATGAACAGAGTGAAAGAAAGAGAGATGCAGCAGAGAGGGATTGCCGATTTCAGGATTAAAACGCCAAATGCGGAAAAGAAAATCGTGGAACTGTCGGGCGGAAATCAGCAGAAAGCCATTGTGGCCAGATGGATGGGGACAAATCCGAAAGTTGTCATACTGGACGAACCGACGAAAGGAATCGACATCGGAGCAAAGTCAGAATTTTATCAGATGATTTGTGAATTTGCAAAACAGGGATTGGGCGTGATTCTGATTTCTTCCGAATTGCCGGAAGTGATCGGCCTCTCCGACAGAATTATCGTTATGAAAGGGAGAGAGATCGCGGGAGAGATCAAAAGGGAAGAAGCAAATGAAGAAGTATTGCTCAGCCTTGCCATGATAGGAGGGAATCAAGATGGAGCGGAATAATACACATGCAAAAAAGGGATTTAAAATAGACGGAAGTATGATCGTACTTCTCTGTGCGCTCGTTCTCGTCATCGGTGTTTTCACGTGTCTCAATAAAAACTATTTCAGTTATACGAATCTGGTCAATGTCTTTGTGGCAGCCAGCCTGGTCGGTCTGGTGGCAATCGGCGAGACGTATCTGATTATCGCCGGACTGAATGATCTGTCTCCGGGTTCGGTAGCGGCTTTTTCCGGCGTACTGGCGGCGCTGCTCACATCTATGTGGGGACTGAATTTTGGAGTTTCATTGATTATCACAATACTGGTAGCGGCGGCAGCCGGCGTCTTTAACGCATGGATGATTGCCAATATCAAGCTGCAGCCGTTTATCGCCACGCTTGTCACACAGGCGATCTTCCGGGGACTTGCCTATATTATCTGTGACGGCAAGCCGATTTCCGTAACAAATGAAACCTTTATCAATCTGGGAAAAGCCCGTATCGGCGGCAGCAACGGAATTCCGATCACGGTGATTTTGCTTATTGCTGCATTTCTGGTATTCGGATTTATTTTGTCCAGGACACGTTTCGGAAGAAGCATTTATGCAATCGGCGGTAATATCAATGCGGCAAGGCTGGCGGGATTAAAACCCAATAAAATCATATATACATCGTATCTGATTATTTCCTCCCTGTGTGCGGTCGGTGGCACTATTTTGGCTGCCCGCATGAATTCCGGCCAGCCTGCAGCCTGTGTCAATCTGGAATTCGATGCTATAACGGCCGTTATTCTGGGTGGTGTCAGCTTCAACGGTGGTATCGGCAATATGTTCGGGACATTTTTGGGCGTGATTCTGATACAGGCGTTTAATACCGGCCTGACGATGGTACAGGTTCCCACATTCTGGCAGTATGTGGCAAGAGGGCTTTTGCTGCTGGCGGCGCTTACGATTGATTATGTCAGAAAGACGAACCGGGAGAAGAAACTGCTGGCTGACAGCATGAAAAATTTATAAACAGAGCGGATATAAAACGATGTTTCCATCGTTCTATATACAAATCAACAGATTATTTCCAAAAAGGAGGAAACAGTATGAAAAAGAAAATAGCAGCTATTTTGATTGTCGCAATGACACTGGGACTGACTGCCTGCGGACAGGCGGCAGAGACAACGGCGCCCGCAGTGGATACACCTGCGCCGGAGACGACGGAAGCGCAGCCGGCGGAGGCAGCAGATGCGGAGACAGCCGCGCCGGCAGCCGGAGGCGGGGAATTCGGCAAAATTTATGCCATCTATAAGGCCGGAGATCAGACATGGTTTATCGATGAAGGTGATGCGGCGAAAGCGAAAACAGAAGAACTTGGCGGTGAGCTGGTATACTGTGATGCACAGATGAACCCTGAGACATGTCTGAAATTTATCGATACGGCAATTTCGGAAAAAGCGTCGGGCGTTATTATCTGTGTGCCGGATCAGACAATGAGCCAGGCTGTTGTGGATAAATGCGCGGAAGCCAATATTCCGGTTGTGGCGGTTGACGATGCACTTGAAGTAAACGGTGAAAAAATCGCGCCGTGGGTTGGTATTGATGGTTATAATATCGGCGCTGCCAATGGAGAATGGATGGCACAGTATGCCATAGACAACAATCTGGTTGAAGACGAGGAATGCGGCGTATTATTCCTGACAATGGATACGGTATCGAGCTGTGTACCAAGAACGGAAGGGGAAAAAGATAAGTTTTTCGAGCTGACAGGTTTTGACGAGAGCAGAGTTTTCTACGGCGACAATGACGGTACAACCGACAAAGGCAATCAGGCAGCGACGGCCGTTTTCACGGCAAATCCGCAGATTAAAAAATGGCTTGTTATGTCTGCCAATGAAGAGTCCGCGATGGGCGCTGTCAGAGCGCTGGAAACAGCAGGTCTGGACAAGGATTCCTGTGTCATCGGTCTGGGCGCATATCTGGCCAAGGATGAATGGAATGCCGGAAAAGACGTGTGCATGAAGGCGTCCTGTTACTTCTCCGCAGATTCGATCGGCTCCACCGCCATCCAGATATTATATGACTATATTACAGAGGGTAAGGAAATGGAGAAAGAAACAGCGGTTCCTGCAACCGTATGTACCCCTGAAAATTACAAAGAGGTTATGGGAAAAGCAGCAGAGTAAAGTTTTAAAGTTGCGGAAAAGACTCTCTTACGCGGAGAGTCTTTTTCGTATACGGAAATAAACACTACGATATATTGTTGTTTTCCCGGTATTCACTCGGCGTCATATTGCAGACTCTGCGGAAGGTGGAACAAAAACTGCTTTCAGAGGAGAATCCGCTGTTAAAGCAAATCTCCTTAATGGAATAAGTGGAACTTTTTAAATAAAACTTTGCGATATTAATACGGCTTACAATGATATATTCGTGCGGGGTATAGCCGGTCTCTTTTTTAAAAAGCCGCGTGAAATAAAAAGGACTTAAACCGGCACGGCAGGCCAGATCTTCCAGGGAAAGCTTGGAGGAAGTATTGTTATTAATAAAGGAAATAATGTCTTCAATAATGGAGTGAGTATGTTCTTCTTTCTGCAATTTGGTGCTGCACAGGAGTATGTCCGTTAAGATTTTTACAATGTAATAAGAACAGAGAGCATCGTTGACCGTTGATTCATTGCTAATCATCAGGAGAATACGATTGAGATCTTTTTCAAATGTAATCAAATCCCGTACGGAACAGACAGGACCCGTGTTATTCATAATCATATAGACATATTCTCTGCTGCTGGAGCCGTCGAAATGAAACCACAGGATTTCACTGTCTTTCGTCGTTCCGTAAATATGCGGTTTGTAACAGTCCACGAGAATGACATCTTCGGCATGAAAGGTGTATTTCTTTTGATTCACTTCCAGAAAACCTTCTCCCTTTTTTACATAGATCAGGAGAAAGCTGTTGTAATTGTTTCTCTGTACGAGATACTGGTCGGTACAGTAATAATGTCCGACGCAGAGTGGATAAAAGAAGGTCTGTTTTGCCGTTTCACCTGCAGTATAGAAAAAGACGGTGGATTTTTCGAGACATCCGACATCAATGGGGCGCATGGCGTTATCCTCCCTGTTTTTTTATATTATAAAAACAGGAGCCGGAATCGTCAACTAAAAAGAGCAATATTTATAAATAAACTCGCAATCAATAATAATGATTTTAATTGATTACATGATAAAATATGGATAAATGATTATAAAAAACAATATCTCTGAAATAACAAATTTACATAATAAGGAGGAAATCATGGATACCATGGAAACCGTAAAAGTATGGGAAGAAACCGTAAAGATTCCTACATATCAGACAGGAAGTCCCAATAAAAATCCCATGTTTCTCGAAAAAAGGGTGTATCAGGGAAGCAGCGGGAAGGTATATCCGTATCCCGTTATTGAAAAGATATACGATACGAAAGAAGACAAAGCATACCGCGCTGTCTATCTCGAAAACCGCTATCTGCAGGTTATGATTCTGCCGGAATTGGGCGGCAGGATTCAGCGCGCGCTGGATAAGACAAACGGATATGACTTCGTGTACTATAACCATGTGATAAAGCCGGCACTGGTGGGACTGCTCGGTCCGTGGATCAGCGGCGGTATTGAATTTAACTGGCCTCAGCATCATCGTCCCACGACTTTTATGGGTGTCGATTATATGCTGACGGAAAATGAGGACGGTTCGTGCTCCGTTCTGGTAAATGACGTTGACAGGATGTATGGCACAAAAGGAATTGCCCGGTTCACGCTCTACCCGGACAAAGCATATATCGAAATCACGGGACAGCTCTATAACCGTACCAATATGCCGCAGACGTTCCTCTGGTGGGCGAATCCTGCAGTTCCGGTCAACGAAAATACGAAATCTGTTTTTCCGCCGGATGTTCATGCGGTGATGGATCACGGCAAAAGAGATGTCTCTCGTTTTCCTATTGCCACGGGTGTATACTACAAACATGACTACAGTGAAGGCGTGGATATTTCCCGGTATAAAAACATTCCCGTTCCGACTTCCTATATGGCGGAAAAATCAGAGTTTGATTTTGTCGGCGGGTATGATTACGGTGTGGAAGCGGGTATCCTGCATATCGCGGATCATCACATTTCTCCGGGTAAGAAACAGTGGACGTGGGGATGCGGTGATTTCGGTAAGACGTGGGATAAAAATCTGACGGATGAAGACGGTCCGTATATTGAATTGATGACAGGTGTATTTACGGATAATCAGCCTGATTTTACATGGCTGAAGCCATTCGAAGAAAAAGAATTCCGGCAGTATTTTATGCCTTATAAGGCAGTCGGGGACGTTAAAAACGCCACAACAGACGCCGTTTTGCATTTCAGTGCAGAAAATAACAAAGGAACTGTCATTCTGTATACAACCGCCGTACAAAAAGATGCGAAAGTGGCGGTTTATCACAAAGAAGAGCTTATATTTGCAGAGATTGCGGACATGGATCCCTCTCATCCGTATCGGAAGGAAATTGCATTGACAGGTGGAAGAGAACAGGAATATCGTGTGTGCCTATTCAATGCACAGGGGAGAGAACTGGTAGCGTATACACCGGTTGAGACGGATATTCCCACAATGCCGGAACCGGCAAAAGCGGCAAAAGAACCCGGAGAAATTGCCACCAATGAAGAACTGTATCTGACCGGTCTGCATATTGAACAGTACAGACATGCCACCTATCTGCCGGATCCGTATTATCTGGAAGGATTAAAGCGCGATGCGGGGGATATGCGGATCAATACCGCCTATGGTTCCCTTTTGCTGTCACGGGGACAGATAAAAGAGAGTGAACAGTATTTTCGAAAGGCAGTGGAACGTGCTTCCTGGAAAAATCCCAATCCGTATGACAGTGAAGCTTATTATAAACTTGGTTTGAGTCTCTATTATCAGAGACAGTATCGGAAAGCATATGATGCATTTTATAAAGCGTGCTGGAGCAGTGAACAGCAGGAGATGGGCTACTATTATCTGGCGTTGATTGCATGCATGGAAGAACGATATGCCGATGCTCTGTATCTGATCGACAGAAGTCTTGTGAAAAACTGGCATCATGTGAAGGCGAGAGGGATAAAGGCCGTAATTTTGCGCAAATTAAACCACAATGAAACAGCGGCTGCATGGATCCGGGAAAGTCTTGTGATTGATCCGTTTGATTACGTGAGCGGCCGGGAGCGGGTAATTGCCTTATCGGGCAGTGAACAAGAGAAAGCGGCAGAAGAATTGTGCGGCCGTATGCGGGGAAATGCGGAGACATTTCTGCGGACTGCGATGGATTATGCGGAAGGCGGATTTTATGCGGAAGCGCTGGAAGTATTGGAGGCATGTCCGTCTCAGTCGGCATTGAATGCATATTATAAGGCATATTATATGCGGATGTGCGGAAAACCGCAGGAGGCAGTAATCAGGCAGTATCGTCTGGCGGAACAGACAGATAGTTATTGCTGTTTTCCCAACAGACTGGAAGATATAGCGGTGCTGAGCGACTGTATGGCGTGTGTATCGGGGGCGTCTTATGCGCCGTACTATCTGGGGAATCTGTATTATGATAAAAAACAGTATGCAAAAGCTGTGGAATGCTGGGAAAAGAGCGCGGAAAACAATAATACATTTGCGACCGTATTCCGAAATCTGTCTCTGGCATATTATAACCATATGGACAAAAAAGCGGAATCCCGCGATGCAATGGAAAAGGCATTTTCACTCGATCCCACGGACAGCAGAGTATTTTTTGAGCGGGATCAGCTCTGCAAAAAGTTCCGCGTTCCGGCCCGGCAGCGTCTGGAAGCCTATGAGACATACAGAGAAACGGCGCTGGAACGCGACGACGCCTGCATCGAATATGTCACACTGCTGAATCTTACGGGGGATTATCAAAAGGCATTGGATGTCCTGCATTCCAGAAAATTCCATCCGTGGGAGGGCGGAGAAGGGAAAGCGGCGGCTCAGTATGTGACTGCTCTTGTCGAACTGGCGAAACAGGAGATGAAAAAAGGGGACTATAAACGGGCGGAGGAATTTCTCTTACAGTCTCTGCAGTATCCTGAAAATCTGGGCGAAGGAAAACTGGAGGGCAGCAAGGACAATAACATCTATTACTATCTGGGTGTTGTAAAAGAAAATCTGGGCGAAGCGAAAGAAGCGGAACGCTATTATACACTGGCTTCAACGGGTTCCGAAGAAGTGGCGGGCATGATGTATTACAACGATCAGCCGGCGGATATGATTCTGTATCAGGGGTTGTCTCTTTATAAGCTGCACCGGAACAAAGAAGGGAACCGGATGATGTATAAGCTGATTGATTTCGGTGAACAGCATTTACGGGACAAAGTAAAAATAGGATATTTTGCAGTTTCCTTTCCTGATTTTATGATCTATGAGGAAGATTTCAATATGAAAAACCGCGTGCATTGTCACTATGTTATGGGACTGGGACATCTGGGACTTGGCAGCCCGGAAAAAGCGGCGGAATTTTTCCGGGAAACTCTGCGGGAAGACCCCTTCCACATGAACTGCCGTATTTTGCTGGAAGAAATTTCGGGAGCACAATGATATTAACGACAACGACAGGTAACTGATAAACTATGACAGGTCCGTGTGTATACCGCATGGACCTGTCATATCATGTTACAGTCGGGAGAGGCAGCAGACGTAATTGCACTCTTGCCATTATTTTCTGTTTGTGATACACTATTTTGCAGATAATGATTCTGTTTCCGTAGCTCAGATGGATAGAGCGACCGCCTCCTAAGCGGTAGGTCGGGTGTTCGAGTCACCTCGGGAACGCTGGGAACACAGCCGAAAGCCTTGATTTTTATCGGGCTTTCGGCTT
>CAJUCC010000024.1 GCA_910585205.1 uncultured Lachnospiraceae bacterium | reverse complement strand
TGTTATTAACTTCTTGAATTCTCAGATAAGCAAATCTGTGAATAGTAAAAATGCATATCGCTTATTTAAAGAGCATTGTGAAGAAAATAATTTGAGCCATGAAGATGTACTGAAAGAATTAAAAAGAACTTCAAAATATTATGGTGCTTATATAGGAGAAAATCATTACTATAGTGCAGAAATATCAAATTATCTCAAGGCATTTTATACCATAAAGCAAACAACAATTCTCCCGTTTCTTTTCAGAGTTTTTAATGACTATGAGAATAATATTATAGATGAAGAAACTCTTTGTAAAGTATTAAATTATTTGCTTACGTATCTTGTTAGAATCACAGCTTGTGAAATCAATAAGAATCTATCAAAATTTATGAAATCAATGTATGATAGAGTTATTGATGGAAACTATGTCCATTACTATGAAAAAATTGTGATTTTCCTTAACGATTTAAGGGCAAATGACCGTATGCCGACAGACAAGGAATTTGAAGAGGCACTTATTCATAAGCCATTATATAAAAAGCCGATTTGTAAGTTTGTACTCTCTGTAATTGAAAATTCTACAAAGGAACATATTGATATTAGCAATCTTACAATAGAGCATATCTTACCCCAGAAAGAAAATGCTGCTGTATGGAAAAAAGAAGTTGGTAAAGATTATGGAAGAGTATATGAGATATACTTACATACGCTTGGCAATTTGACTATTACGGGACATAATAGTGAACTTGGAACAAAATCATTTAATGATAAGAAGAATATCATTCGTGAAAACTCAAAAGCAAATATTTTAAATAAAGAAGTTTTGTCAGCAGAGAAATGGAATGAAACGTCAATTCTGAATAGAGCAAAGGTGCTTTCTGGTATCTTGATTAGAAAATTTAATTATGTTGAAATGCATTCTGATGTTGACGAAGCGCATGAATTAAGCTTTGGAGTTGATAGTGACATAGATGTTTCTAACACTAAACCGGATGGTTTTGCATTTGTCGGCGAGTATACAAAGGTATCAAGCTGGGTTGATCTACTTACTAAGTTTATGAACCTTGCCTATGATTTAGATACAGAAACGATAGGCGATTTGGCAGCAAAAGATTATTCCATTTCAAGCGCGGATAAAACATACATAAGTAATGATGAGAGAAAGTTCCGTAAAGCGAAACAAATTGATAACAGTGGTATCTTCTTTGAAACTAATCTGTCCTCAAAAAATATCATTTCGTTTATTAAGGACTTGCTATTAAATATGAATTTGGATACAGATGATTTTAGTTTCTCACTTTCAGAAGTACCATTTGATATTAATGATGAAAATACATGGGAAGAAGGGATGTTGCCGGTTGCTAAATTATTCTATAATTTAATGGAAGAACTTATAGACAAGTCGAAGATTACAGCAGAGGAAGTTGAAAAACTGAAAACGAAGGAATACACAAAGAGATTATTCAAAGCAACAGATTATCCGGCAGTTGCGAATAAGAGAACAGATAATAGGGGAAATTCCACGCTTATGCGATATAGAACTAAAAAATTAGATTTTAATGGTGCGGATATTTATATTTCTACGCAATTTTTTGAATCAGATAGGGAAGCTGTAATCGAATGGTATAAAGAACATTTGAGATGATCATTTTTGCTCAAAACATTTATTGTTCCTTGGTTCATGAAATCTAAAAAGTGATTAATGATTGAAAGAAGAAGTAAAAATTATCAAAAAGAGGTAACGAAGTGAATAATCAGGATAATATGAATCAGAAATCGAATATAATTATTTATACAACACAAGATGGTTTGACAAAAATCGAAACGACTTTTGACGAAGATACTGTATGGTTATCCATTGACCAGATGGCTGAATTATTCCAAAGGAATAAATCAACGATTTCAAGACATATAAAAAACATTTTTTCTGAAGGAGAACTAATGAGAGAATCAGTTGTTGCAAATTTTGCAACAACTGCATCGGACGGAAAAACCTATCAAGTTGACTACTATAATTTGGATGTCATTATTTCTGTGGGCTATCGTGTGAAATCCAAACGCGGCACGCAGTTCAGGATCTGGGCGACTAATATACTGAAAGAATATATGCGAAAAGGTTTTGCGTTGGATGATGAACGATTGAAAAATCTGGGTGGCGGCGGTTACTTTAAAGAATTACTTGAAAGAATCCGAGACATTCGTGCTTCTGAAAAGGTATTTTACAGGCAAGTTCTAGAGATTTACGCTACTAGCATTGATTACGATCCCAAAGCGGAAATATCCATTCTCTTTTTCAAAAAAGTGCAGAATAAAATTCATTATGCTATTCATGGTCAAACGGCGGCGGAGGTTATTTACACAAGGGTAGATGCTGAAAAAGAGTTTATGGGACTTACAACATTTGTTGGAAATCAGCCCACATTGAAAGAAGCTGTTGTTGCAAAAAATTATTTGGATGAAAAAGAACTTCGAGCAATGGGTCAACTGGTGTCAGGGTATTTAGATTTTGCGGAACGTCAGGCGGAACGTGAACAGGCAATGACCATGAAAAATTGGGCAGAACATTTGGATCGTATTCTTACAATGACTGGAGAGCAGTTATTGCAGGGAAATGGAAGTGTCTCTCATAAGCAGGCTGTTAATAAGGCAACAGATGAATATAAGAAATATAAAGCTAGAACCATTAGTGATGTAGAAGAGGACTATTTGAACTCAATAAAAATGTTGGAACAAAAGGCAGATAAGAAATAAAAAGATATGTGATGAGGTTTGGACAATAGTGAATATGTTGAGACAGTATGCTTATTGTCCAAACTTCATGCAGACAAATAATCGCAGCAGCGTTGAGGAGAGATGACGGGTAAGGCCCTTGCATTGCCTTCCCGCACAGCCCCATAACAGTCAAAACGCAGCAATCATGCAAAGAAATGGGAAACAAATGAAAAATAAGGTAAAATATCTGAGGAAAACAGCAGTGTTGCTCCTTCTTTTGATCTGTGTCTGTATGACCGGCGCTTTGCTTCGGCATCGGCAGGAGGAAGCAAAGGGTTTGCCGGCGAATGAGCAGGAACATTATTTGGACGAGGAATGGCGCATCATATTGGCGGACGGGACAGAATTGACCGGTGCCTCTCTCCCCTATACGGGAAGGCTCCGCTCCGATGAAATCGTTTTATTCAAAAGCGGTTTGCCGGAAGAAAGTGCGGGCATGACATTGCAGTTTTTTTCTTCCAATGCGGATGTGTCCGTCTTTTTGGGCGACGAGATTATTTATCGGCAGGAACAGGACGGTGAGAGCGCGGGAACCGATCATTTTGTGGATATTCCGTATATAATGCAGGACGGGGAACTGTGCATCGCGCTGGCAGCCTGCGATCAGAATGCGGAGACAGTGCTGGGAGAAATTGAGGTAGAAACGGCCGGCACGGTTATGATCGGCATGGCCGGAAGCAATTTTGCCGATATTGTCTGTTTCCTGCTGATTGTGATTGCGGCCGTTATTCTGTTTGTGATTGCACTGCTGCGCAAATGTACGGGACAGGACAGCCGGGGAGAGCTGTTTCTGGGATTGGCCGGGCTTTTGGCGGGAACCGGTTATTTTATCGACTCGGGCATACTGAGTATCTTCTATAATATACAGGAAGCGTATGCGGCGCACCATTATTTGATGTTGCTGTTTCCACTTTTGCTGGCGCTTTATGTTGAGCGGAACCAGGGGAAGACATATCCGCGCCGCTTTGCCCTGCTGCTGTGTCTTGCAATCGGCAATGCGGGAATACAGATGGCGCTGCAGATGACGGGACTGTGGAATATGGAAGAGGCGACGGAATTGTCCGCTGCCGTGGTCTGCATAATTTGTGCGACGGCGCTTGTAAGTCTGCTGCAGTCTGACAGCCGAAAAACGGGGTATCGTATTTGGCTGCCGGCCGTATCGCTGCTTGCCTTGTTTGCGGGACAATCTGCATATATAATGCTGCGGTTGTTTTTTACGAGCGCATATGGAAGTGTGGGTGGACAATACGGCGCCGCCGTGTTTTGTGTGACAATGGCGGTTATGCATATTTTACAGATCACACAGGAATACCGGGCGGATGCGGAGAAAAGAATGCGGATTGCGGAGGAGCAGAATCGGTTGCTGGCACAGGCAAAGGAGGATGCGGATGCGGCGAGACAGGAAGCGCTGGCCGCAAATGAAGCGAAGGGCAAATTTCTGGCGCATATGTCCCACGAGATTCGCACGCCGATCAATGCCGTGCTCGGAATGGATGAGATGATTCTGCGCGAATCAACGGAAGAGAATATTAAAGAGTATGCCATGGATATTCATACGGCCGGTCAGACGCTGCTTTCCCTAGTTAACGATATTCTCGATTTTTCCAAAATCGAGTCCGGCAAAATGGAGATTGTGCCGGTGGTGTATGACATCAGCAGCCTGATTCACGATCTGGTGAATATGACATCACAGCGGGCTGCGGATAAAAATATCAATTTGGTTGTGGAGGTTGAACGGGAGATCCCATGTCGGCTGTACGGGGATGATGTGCGGCTTCGCCAGATATTGACGAATATCCTTACCAATGCGGTCAAATACACGCACGAGGGAACCGTATGGCTGCGGGTACAGAGCGACAATGCGGAAGAAAGGACAATGCTCAGATTTGAAGTGGAGGACACGGGCATCGGGATTCGGGAGCAGGATCTGTGGAAGCTGTCTGCAGAGTTTGAGCGGATTGAGGAAGAGCGGAACCGCAATATTGAGGGAACCGGCCTGGGCATGAGCATTACAATGCAGCTTTTGACGCTGCTTGGCAGCAAACTGCAGGTTGAGAGTGTATATGGTGAGGGATCAAAGTTCTGGTTTGAGCTGGAGCAGAAAATCATAGACCCTGCACCGGTGGGGAATTTCGAATCCCGGGTATATCAGAGTATGAAAGCGCACTGCCACCATACCGGTTTTTGTGCGCCGGATGCCAGGATACTGGTGGCGGACGACAACGCCGTCAATCGAAAAGTATTGCGGAATTTACTGAAAGAGACACGGATTCAGATAACGGATGCCGACGGAGGAGAGGCGTGTTTGAGGCTGGTTCAGGAAAATCATTATGATTTGATCTTTCTCGATCATATGATGCCGGGAATGGACGGTGTGGAAACACTTCATCGAATCAAATCGCTGCCGGTCTGTGCATGCCGGGATACGCCGATTGTCGTGCTGACTGCCAATGCGGTATCCGGGGCAAAGGAGAACTATCTCTCGGCGGGCTTTGACGATTTTCTGTCTAAGCCGATCGTGCCCCAAAAGCTTGAAAGTATGATTCGAAAACGGCTGCCGGAAAAACTGCTGCGGCATTATGAGGAGGAAGCGGACGTTCGCCCGGACGAAGCGGTACAGACGGATGGCGCGGAAACAATGCCGGAGGAGCTGCCGGCAGTGGAGGGGCTGGACTGGAATTATGCCTGGCTGCATTTGCCGGATGCGGAACTGCTTCGGCATACGGTGAGAGCGTTTTACGATCAGATTGAATCTGCGGCGGGGCATTTGGAGCAGGCATACATGCGTATTGGAGAACCGGACTTTGCGAAGCGATACCGGATTCAGGTACATGCCATGAAAAGCCTTGCGGCGACGGTGGGTATTGTGCCGCTGGCAGGCGTTGCGGGGGTATTGGAAAATGCGGCAAAAAATAGTAAAATAGATATAATTACGTCCATGACAACGGCGTTTCTGGAGGAATGGCGCAGTTATCGGCAGAAATTGCAGGGGGTTTTCGGCATCGAAGAGGCGGCCGGGGAAGAAGTGACAGACCGTTCGGTGATACTGGCGCTTGTGGAAATGGTGCGGATCAATATGCAGGAGATGGAAATCGACCGGGCAGACCAGGCCGTTGCGGAGCTGCGGGCATATGCGTATCCGGAGGAAGTTGCAGAGAATATCAGAAAGTTTGCGGAAGCGGTGACAAATCTGGATTTGGAAGAGACAGACCGGACAGCCGCTTTGCTGACAGAACAGATGGCAGCAGGACGCGGATAGAGCCGGTACCGACGGTGGGAGGATAACATGAAAAAGATTTTGTTAATCGGGAAACTCAATGCGGTGGTAAAGGAGACGAATACATTTTTGGCACGATATTTTCACGTACAGCTCTGTTCGGAAAATGCGGGCACTTTGGAGGGGATGCTGAAAATTGTCAAACCGGATCTGGTTGTAATCAGTTTGATCGGTGCGTATGATATTGATCCTTCTGTTTTTTTCCTGTTGAGCGACCGGTATGCACAGATTCCGGTTTTGACGATCGGGACAAAAGAAGAGAGCGAGCGGTTCTTTAAGTATTATGAAGGCCCGCAGTTTGAAAATCTGGTTCGTCCGGTAGAAAACACCACAATTATGGAGGCCGTCTGCCGCAGACTTGATCTGAATGAAAGAGAGACGGAAAAAGAGGCAGAGGAAAAGAAGGCCGGAAAAAAGCGGATTCTGATTGTGGATGACAACGGTACGACGCTGCGGACGATCAAAGCGATGCTGGAGGCGGATTATGAGGTTTTGATGGCCATTTCGGGAGCGCAGGCAATGACTTCCATCGGCAGAAAAAGGCCGGATCTGATTTTGCTGGATTATGAAATGCCGGTTTGTGATGGCAGAATGACATTGGAAATGATACGCGCGGAGGATGATCTGAAATGCATTCCCGTAGTTTTTCTGACCGCCGTAAATGCCCGGGCGGACATTGAGGCGGTATTGAAGTTGAAACCGGCAGGGTATCTTCTGAAACCTCCGGTAAAAGACAGGCTGCTTGCGGAAATTGCCGGGATACTGGAAGGGGCGGATGAAATTGAATAATCAGGCAATCTGGCAGATTGCGATGGAGCAGTCTGCCCGCGACTGTAATTGCAGGCCGGAAGACTTCCGGGCGGACGAGAACCGTGTTTTTGTATCCGCGGCCTCGGACAAGGCAAAACGCTATCTCAGCGTGCCGCATATCTGTACGCTGGTGTCCTATGGTTCGAATGTCGTGGCATCGTGTCGTGCCGATCTCTGTCCGGAGATCGCACGGTTTCTCGACGGGACACCCGACATTGAGAACTGCTTTGAGACGCCGGGACTGTATCCGCTGAATGCGATACTGGAAAAAGCGAGGGCAAGGATCTACATGATGTCGGCTTATTTTCTGCCGGAAGCCGCGGAAGTGTTCCGGTATGAGCGGACATGCGATTATTCTCTGCGTGTACTGGAACCGGCGGCGTTTGCGCCGCTTTATCTGCCGGAGTGGAAAAATGCGCTTTGCGCGGACCGCAGACATCTGGACAGGCTCGCGGTCGGTGCCTTTGACAAAGACAGGCTGATCGGACTGGCAGGCTGTTCCGCCGACTGTGATACCATGTGGCAGATCGGGATTGATGTTCTTCCCGCATACAGGAGGCAGGGCGTTGCGGCGGCACTGACAAATCGGCTGGCGCGGGAAACCTTTGCGCGCGGCTTCGTTCCTTTTTACTGTGCCGCCTGGTCGAATGTAAAATCGGTTAAAAATGCCGTGCGCAGCGGTTTTGCGCCGGCCTGGGTTGAAGTAAGCGCAAAATCCGCGGCGCCGGGCTGCGGAGAACGGCAGCGGGGCGATACGGGAAGCAAAAATGCAGTTGCTTTTTCT
>CAJUCC010000023.1 GCA_910585205.1 uncultured Lachnospiraceae bacterium | reverse complement strand
GAAAAGGTGGAACGGCTGGAAAGAATTCTGACGGCTCGAGTTGACAACGTGGGATATGAAATCATAGATAAATGGAATAAAAACCTGTACCAATATCCTAAAATGGGCACAGTGGAGGAGGCTGTTGATAAAATTGTAAACGGGGGCTGTTCTCTTGTACGATACGGGGATGGAGAATTCAGTATCATGTCAGGAAAGGAGGGACTTGTTTATCAGAATTACACGCCGGAACTGGCCAGACGATTGCGGGAGGTGATGGCTTCCCGGGAGGAAAAGCTGTTGATAGGAATAGCCAATAATTATGGTTCCCTTGATCTGTATACGGACGATTCCGCAGATGGTATTCGCACTTATATGAAGGCGGATATTAGAAGATTTCATATGTCAGTGCTGGATCCTGATCGGGTATATTATGACGCTTATATGTTTAAAACATATTTTCCGTATCGGGATAAAAGTGATACATGGAAACGGGTTGCGCTGGTGAAAAGGATATGGGAGGGCAGAGATGTCGTGCTCGTGGAAGGGAATCAGACAAGAGCGGGATATGGTAACGATCTGTTTGATCAGGTAAAATCGCTGCGAAGAATCCTTGCGCCGGCAAAAAATGTATTTGATAAATATACGGAAGTTTTTCAGGCAGTTCGTAAGATCCGGAAAGAATGTTTGATTCTGGTTGTGCTTGGAGCAATGTCCAATGTTCTTGTCTACGACCTGATGCGGGAGGGCTATCAGGCGGTTGATATAGGCCAGATCGACATGGACTATGAGTGGTATCAAATGGGCGCGCAAAAGCGCATGCCGATTCCCGACCGGTATGTCTCGCAGCTGCCCCCGGCCGAAATCCGGGAGGTAAACGACAGCGCCTATCTGGATCAGATCATAGAGCGGATAGAGTAGAGGAGATGCGTATGAATACCCGTCCCATAGATCTCGTCCTCCCCTGGGTGGACGGAAGCGACCCCGCATGGCGGGCGGAAAAAAACAGATACGATACGGACCATACGGTTTCCGATGTCCGTTTTGAGTCCTGGGATAATCTGCAGTATGTTTTCCGCGGCATCGAAAAATTCATGCCCTGGGTACATCATGTTTTTTTTGTCACCTGGGGACATCTGCCGGACTGGCTTGATACATCGTGTGAAAGACTGCGGATTGTCCGGCACAGCGATTATATTCCGGCCCGCTATCTGCCGACGTTTAATTCCAATGTGATCGAAATGAATTATTTCCGCATAGCCGATCTGAGTGAAAACTTTATTTTATTCAACGACGATCTGTTTCCGCTGCAGCCGATTCCCGAATCGTATTATTTTCAGAACGATCTGCCCTGCGAGGAGGCGGTCGAGACGCATTTTATCCTCAAGGCGGATAAGGGGATGGATCTGCAGATGAATTACGCCTGCGTCAACAATATGGTATTGCTGAACCGGCACTTTGATAAGCGACAGGTTGTACAGGCGAATTATGACAAATGGTTTTCACCCGTCTATGGGAAACGTCTGGAACAGAATCAAAATCTCCGGTACTGGAACCATTTCGAATCGTTTGTCTATCCCCATGAGGCGATGCCGATGAAAAAATCGGTTCTGCGGGAAATCTGGGAAAAAGAACCGGAGACGCTCGACCGGGCGTCGTGCAACCGCTTCCGCAGCCATTCGGATATTACACAACGGCTCATTACGATGTGGCAGATCTGTTCGGGAAACTTTGTGCCGCATAAATATCAGGGCAGGCTGTTTCTCGTGGATGAGAGCAATTATCGGGAGGCCGCGGCGGCGGTCAGAGAACGGGCCTGTCCCATCGTGAGCCTCAATGAGAGCGCGCCGGAAGGGTTTGATGCGGTCAGGGAGGCCGTAAACCGGGCGCTGGAGTCGATACTGCCGGAAAAATCCGGCTTTGAACGGTAACGGGAGGCATATGCTGCAGACACTTGACATCAAAGAAAACGACCGTATTTTGATTATCGCGCCCCACCCGGACGATGAGTGTATCGGCCCGGGCGGTCTGCTTGCCCGTTATCCCGGGCAGTGCCGGGTGATCGTTTTGACCGACGGCAGGGAAGGGCAGGGGGATGCGGCTCCGGAGCGGGTGAAGGCGGTCCGGGAGCGGGAATTTCAGGAAGAAATGTCTTTTCTCGGCATTGCGGATTATCGGATGCTCGGCTATGAAGACGGCACACTGTTGCGGCATACCGACTGTCTGGAACAGATCGGGCTTGCGGGTTACACGAAAATCTTTGTGACAGGCATGCACGATAATCATCCCGATCATACGGCGGCGTATCTGAGTGTGCGGCAGGCATTGCAAAAACAGGGGATCGGAGAGAGCGAAGTCTATCTGTATGAGGTGCATGCGCCGTTGCAGTGTCCGACACATCTGCTGGATATAACGGACCGGATGGAGGAAAAGCAGCATATGATCCGCTTTCACCGGTCACAGCTTACGGCGCTGCCGTATGACCGGTATGCGGCCTGTATGGCGGAATACAGAGCGCTGCAAAACCGCCTGTGCGGGCGCCGTATCGAAGTATACACCCGCGTGGAGACAGAGGGGGATACCCGGGAGTCGGCGGAACTGCAGAGCCGCCTGCAAAAGCAGATTCTCTTTTATCAGGTATTGACACGGTGGATGCAGCGGAAGGTAACGGGCGGCAGTCTGGCGGAGACGCTTATGCTGCGCGGATACCGCCGGGTCGCGGTATACGGATATGCGGAACTGGGCAGACTGCTCTGTCTGGAACTTGCAAAAAGCCCGGTGCGGGCGGCATATGTGCTGGACAAAAAGGCGGTTGACAGCGGGCGGGCAGACCTTCCCGTCTATGCGCCGCGGGCGGGACTTCCTGCGGTGGATGCGGTTGTGGTGACAGCGGTTTATTATTTTGATGAAATCAGGCGGGATTTGCGGGAGATGGGATTTGACAATATCATTTCCCTGCGGACACTTCTGGAAGGGGAGGAAGCCTGACGGGAGATCGGCATATGAGAGACATTATTGTATTTGGCACAGGAAAATATTTCGAACACAAGAGAGCGGCGATACAGAGCCGGTATCATATCACAGGGTTTCTTGATAACCGTGCGGCGGCAGATGCGCCGTACCGGTATCGGGATACGGATATACCGGTGATGAATCCGGCGGCGGTCGATGCGGAGGGCACGACGGAAATCTTTCTGATGTCCGTTCATTTTGTCGGCATGTGGAAGCAGCTGTGCGAGGCGGGGGTTGATCCGGGGCGGCTTGTATTTCCGTTTGCGCAGGAGCCGTTTTTTGAAAACGAAGAGGCGCTTGCCGGGTGCCTGGAGAGAATCGTGTTTCAGCGGGACTGCTTTGTGTGTTTCTGCCGGGACGGACGGACGGTCCGGATCGGGGATGAAGACGCATGGCGGGCATTTCTGCGGCAGGCATACAGGGAGCGGTATGCCGTGATCGGGGCGGTGGCGGAGATGGATACGGAGCCGGTCAGCCGGCAGTTCGGGACAGAGCGTGGGACACCGGTGGACCGGTATTATATCGCGCGGTTTTTACGGCAATACCGGGACCGCATATGCGGTGATGTGCTGGAAATCGAGGACAATACCTATACGAGACGGTTTGGCGCGGAACGGGTCGTCCGTTCCCTTGTCATGGACGTCAGCAATGCGGGCGGCGGCATAACGTTTAACGGGAATCTGGAAACCGGTGAAGGCATTCGGGACGGGATTGCGGATTGTTTTATTCTGACGCAGACATTGATGTATCTGGCCGACGTAAGGGCTGCCGCGCACAATATCGGACGGCTGTTAAAAAAAGGCGGCAGCGCGCTGATAACCTGTTCCGGCCTTTCCCAGAACTCCATCCGTTGCATGGACGATTACGGCTGCCGGTTTAATTTTAATATGGATGCCTTTCGCTGGATGTTTGCAGAGGAGCCGTCGCTGCGTCTGGCTGCCGTCGGCAGCTTTGGCAATGTGAAGACCGTGACGGCGCATATCGTCGGACTGTGCCGTGAGGACTTGCAGGAAAAGGATTTTGAAGCAAATGACAAATATTATCCGTTGATTGTATATGCAGTGGTGGAAAAGATATGAAAACAGGAAAACTGCCGAAAATTCTGGCGATTTATCTGCCGCAGTTTTATGAAAACGAAGACAACAATGCCTGGTGGGGAGAGGGCTTTACGGACTGGGTATCCGTAAAAACGGCCGAGCCGTATTTCCCCGGGCACAATGAGCCGCGGATACCGGCCGGCGGTGTCTATTATGATCTGAGCAAAAAAGAGACGATGCAGCGACAGGCGGCGCTCGCCGCTGCGCACGGGATCGACGGTTTTTGCTTTTATCACTATTATTTTAAGGACGGAAAAAAGGAGCTGGAGCTGCCGGCGGAGAATTTGCTGCGCTGGAAAGACATCGACATGCCGTTTTGCTTTAACTGGGCGAGCGAACCCTGGATTCGTTCGTGGAGCCGCATCAGCGGAAATGTCTGGGCGGAGAAGTATGAGGCCGGCGGTGCGGATGCGCCGGGCGGCGTGCTGGCGGAGCAGGCGTATGGCGCCCGCGCCGACTGGGAGCGGCATTTTGCCTATCTTCTGCCGTTCTTTGAGGATGCCAGGTACATAAAAGAAGAGGGAAAGCCGGTATTTGTCTTTTACAGTCCCGACGATATTCAGCCGCTGCGGGAGATGACGGCGTGCTGGCGCGCGCTGGCGGAGCAGGCGGGGCTGCCGGGACTGTATCTGATCGGCGCGCGGATGCAGGCGCCGAATGACTGTCTGGATGCGGCGCTGATCTATGAACCGCGCAGCAGCTTTAACCGGATGAACCGGGCCGGGAGGGCAACGATCAGAAACGGTGTCCGATGCTTTGATTATCGGGATGCCTGGGATGCTGCGCTGGCCTCGGAGCCGCTGCCGGGGTGCCGGACCTATTTCTGCGGCATTTCCGGGTATGATGACACCCCGCGCAGGGGACGGAGCGGGGAATGCCTGACGGACGCATCGCCGCAGATATTCCGGGAAAATCTGACAAAACTGATTCGCAAAAGCGCGGACTGCGGAAACGGATACCTGTTTCTCAACGCTTGGAACGAATGGGGCGAGGGCATGTATCTGGAGCCGGATGAAACGGACGGATACGGGTATCTGGAGGCGGTCCGGGATGCCGCTGCGGACGCCGCCGCGGCGCCGGCATCCGTGCCGGATACGGACTGCACACGGGTTACGGCGGAGACGGTGCGGGAGATGACAGCGCTTGCCGATGAGGCGCGGAAGTTCAGGCGGTTGTTTCAGACGGTGGACACCTGGCTGTTTCTGGAGCAGGAACGGAAAACCGGTTTTGCGGCCTTTCTGGATGCGGAACGGATCGACAGCGTGGCCATATACGGAATGGCGTCTCTGGGAAAGCATTTGCTGCTCAGTCTTGCGCGGGAGGGCCGGCCGGCGGCCTTCGGAATTGACCGGTATGTGGGACAGTTCGGCAGTGATTTTGTGATTTACCGGCCGGAGGACAGTTTCCCGGCGGTGGATGCGATTGTGATTACGGCGTATGATGCGGCCGGGATCGAACGGATGCTGCGGCAGAAATATCAGGGAAAAATTTACAGTCTGGAAGCGATACTGGATACGATGATGCGGGGATAATATGAAATTTCTTCTTTTTGGAACCGGTGACTATTACGAACGGTATAAGAAATGGTTTGACCGGGAAACGGTGCAGGCGCTGCTCGACAATGCGCCGGAAAAACAAAATACAGAGATCGACGGCATTCCGGTTTATTCTCCGGCGGAGGGCGTGAAAAAATCATATGATGCGGTTGTGATTCTCAGCTTTTATGTGAAGGCGATGAAAGAGCAGTTACGGGAACTGGGCGTTTCCGAAAACCGGATATTTCATTTTTATGACCTGCACCGGCTGATTGACGTAAAAGCGCGGAAGATGCCGGCGCTGTTTTACGGCGGTGCGGAGAGCGTGATCCGGGACGGGGACGGAGCGGAAAACCGGATATTGCTGCTCTCGCACGATATGAATCTGGGCGGGCCTTCGCTTGCCCTGTATCATATGGCCGAAATGCTGACAGCGCAGGGATTCTCCGTCGTGTTTGCCTCCATGATCGACGGGCCGCTGCGGGCGCGGCTGCTGCAGGCGGGGATTCCGGTCGTCGTCGATGCCAATCTGCAGGTGGCGGTTATGGACGACATCGAATGGATCCGAAATGTTTCCCGGATCGTATGTAATACGCTCAATTATCATGTCTTTTTATCCCGCCGCGATACGGCCGTTCCGGCACTCTGGTGGCTCCATGACGCCGCGTTTTTTTATGAGGGTGCAGACCGGGCGCTTTTGTGCGGGCTGGATACGGAAAATCTGGAAATCGTGTCGGTGGGGCCGGTTCCGCGGCGGGCGATCGGAGCTTACCTGCCGGACATTGCGGTCGGCACACTGCTCTACGGTGTGGGCGACGAAGCGGCGGCGGAAATAGCCGGGACAGAGAAGCGGGATGAAGACCGGAAAATCCGCTTTGTGACGATCGGATACATTGAAACGCGCAAAGGACAGGACATCCTGTTACAGGCGGTGCGGCTTTTGCCGGAGGCGGTGCGGCAGCAGGCCGTGTTTTATCTGGTGGGAGAACGATCTTCCCGGATGGCCCGGGAGCTGGAAAAGGCGGCGGCGGATATGCCGCAGGTGGTTATGACCGGCACGCTGGACCGGCCGGCCGTGCATGCGCTTTTGGAGCAGGCGGACGCCCTGATTTGCCCCTCCCGCGAAGATCCCATGCCGACGGTGGCGGCGGAGGCGATGATGCACCGGGTTCCCTGTATGGTATCCGACGCTGCGGGCACGGCGGAGTATATCCACAGCGGCGTGGACGGACTTGTGTTTCCGAGTGAGGACAGCCACAGACTGGCAGAGCAGATCGCTTGGGGGATCGCAAATCCGGACGGACTGCGCAAAATGGGACAGAAAGCGAGAGCGATCTATGAGACTTATTTTTCCATGGAGCGGTTTGCGGACGCACTGTCCGATTTTATATGCAGACCCGTACCGGAAGCTTTCCGCGGATTTTTGAATGAAAGGACAGCCGTCTATGGTCTCGGCGTGGAGACAGAGAAGATTCTGCATGCGTGGAAAAACAAATTTCGGATTGTCGGCCTGCTCGACGGATACCGGGAGAGCGGGACGCTATACGGAATGCCGATTATCCCCTTTGCGCGCGCGGCGGAGCAGGTGAAACTGATTCTTGTGGCCGCGCGTCCGGGATCCTGCCGTGCGATTGCCAAAAGGATCGGAAAAGCCTGTGAGCAGCGACAGATTGCCTTATATGACATACGCGGAAACAATCTGTGCTGTGAGCGGCGGCCTGTTTATGCATTTGACGGGCAGGCGGGCATGACAAAGCGCGGCCTGCTGCAAACGGCGGCGGGGTACGATGTCGTAAGCTTTGATCTGTTCGATACACTGCTGATGCGACGGACTCTTTTTTCGTCCGATGTATTCGAACTCGTTGACAGGCGGCTGCGGGAACGGGGCGTGTCTGTGGAACGGTTTGCCGGGAAGCGTCTGGCGGCGGAAAAGGAATTGTCAAAGGATCACGCGCCCATGCTGACAGCCATATATACCCGGATGAAAGAGACGTATGACATTGCGGATCTGGATGCGGAAGCGGCGGCCCGGCTGGAGTGGGAAATCGACCGCGCGCTGGTCGTTCCCCGCAGAGACGTGTGTGAACTGCTGCCGCAGTTACAGGGGCAGGGAAAAGAAATCTATCTTGTCACGGATTCGTATTATACAAAAGAGCAGATTACAGCGCTGTTGGAAACATGCGGGATCGAAGGCTATACGGATATTCTGGTTTCCTGTGAGTACGGTACGGGCAAGACACAATATCTGTTTGCAAAGCTCAAAGAGATTACGGGAGAAAAGACATGTCTTCATATCGGGGATGATCTGACCGCCGATATTGAACAGGCAAAAGCAAACGGCCTGCAGGCATGCCGGCTCCACAGCGGAATCGATCTGCTGGAAATGGCCGGTTATATGGGGCTTTGGGATTTTATGGAACCGCTCGCAAACCGGATTCGAATCGGCATGTTTGTGTCGGTACTTTTTAACAGCCCGTTTCAGTTTGAGGAAGACGGGAAAAAGATTGCGGCTGCGCATGCGCATGATATAGGATGGCTCTTTTTTGCGCCGCTGCTCTGCGATTTTGTGCTTTGGTTTGACGGGCAGGTGAGACGGCAGGGAATACGGAATCTGCTGTTTTGCGCCAGAGACGGTTATCTGATTCAGAAGATGCATGACATGCTGGCACGGGATCGGGATCTTGTTTCCGTTTATTTTCTCACTTCCCGGACGGCGGCGATCCGTGCAGGGATGAGAAATGCGGAAGATATTCGCTATGTTGAAAATATGAAATTCAGCGGCAGTCTGCAGGAACAGCTCGCAAAGCGTTTCGGCGTGACCGCGGACGCCGGGGACAGTGGGAAAACATGTCTGTCAGACTATGCGCAGGAAATACTGGAGCGGGCGTCGGAGAGCAGAAAGGCTTATGCGGCTTATATCGGGCAGCTGGGAATACGGGAAGGCGATATTGCGTTTTTTGATTTTGTGGCCAAAGGCACGAGCCAGATGTTCCTCTCCGGGCTGTTTGCGAACCATCTGAAAGGATTTTATTTCCTGCAGTTGGAAGCGGCGTTTATGCGCGGCAGCGGACTGGACATTGTACCGTTTTACAGACTGGAAGAAGGCGGCGGGAGCCGGATTTTTGAGGATTATTACATTCTGGAAACGATACTGACGGCGCCGGCGCCCTCCGTAATCGGATTTACGGACGGCGGCGCGGCGGTTTACGGAGAAGAGACAAGGAGCGGGGAAGAGATACAATGCGTGCTCTCCGCGCAGGCGGGGATTCTGGACTATTTTCGCACCTATCTGGAACTCTGCCCGCCGGAAGACCGGATAACGGATCAGGGGCTGGACGAGGCGCTTCTTTCACTGATTCACGGGATAAGCGTTTCCGATCCGGTATTTCTGCAACTGAAGGTGGAGGATCCGTTTTTTAACAGAATGACGGATATGACGGATTTGCTGTAAATTTTTTCGGAACGTTTCCGTTCATAACAGGAGGTAACAATGGATTTTGAATTAACGGCTTCCATGATGTGTGCCGATTACGGCAATCTGGAAAGAGAAGTAAAGGCGCTGGAAGAGGGCGGGATCGATTCCTTCCATATCGATATTATGGACGGGCGGTATGTCCCGAACTTTGCCATGTCGTTAAACGATATGCGTTACATAGCGAAAACGGCAAAAGGCCCGGTGGATGTCCATCTGATGATCGAGCATCCGAATAACCGGATCGGATTGTTTCTGGAAAATCTCAGACCGGGCGATACCATTTATATCCACCCGGAAGCGGAATATCACCCTTCGACGACGCTGCAGTTTATTATCAATGCGGGGCTGATACCGGGTATTGCCATCAATCCGGGGACAAGCGTGGAGACGGTGATGGAAATGCTGCGCATTGTCAAAAAAGTGCTCGTCATGTCTGTCAATCCGGGCAATGCCGGGCAGATGTATCTGCCTTATGTGGGGAAAAAGATCACAAGGCTTCTGGCCATGAAAGAGGATATGGACTTCGAGATTTACTGGGACGGGGCCTGCAGTGCGGAAAAGATACTGGAATATGCGCCCAAAGGGGTCAAAGGTTTTGTCCTCGGCACGACGCTGCTCTTCGGAAAGGACAGGCCCTACGGGGAGACACTGCAGGCGATTCGGGAACTGCGGTTTTGAGAGGAGGGGCGCATATGAATATAGCGCTATCTTATCCGGCGGCACCGGCAGCAGGGCCGGAACGGATAT
>CAJUCC010000022.1 GCA_910585205.1 uncultured Lachnospiraceae bacterium | reverse complement strand
TGTATATATTTTACAATATTTTTTAATATTACATAAATATTTACGGATTTTGATGATTCCCTGTTTCACCTCCGAAAAAATTGAAATTTATTGTTTGTTTTTTCGCGTGTAATGCGTATAATAATAATAACCAGACATTTTTTGGAATTTTTTTAGAAAGAGGACGCCATGTATCAGATTGATTTCAGTAACCCCATTCACATACACTTTATCGGTATCGGCGGCATCAGTATGAGCGGTCTGGCCGAAATCCTGCTGACCGAAGGATTCACCGTATCCGGTTCCGACATGCACCGCAGCCCCCTGACCGAGACACTGGAGCAAAAGGGCATCACGGTTTCCTACCGACAGACACCGGCCAATCTGACGGACGACATCGACCTGATCGTCCATACCGCCGCAATCGGCGCCGGTAATCCCGAACTGTCCGCGGCTGTTGAAAAGGGAATTCCCTGCCTGACACGCGCGCAGCTTCTGGGACAGATGATGCGCAATTACAAAATGCCCGTTGCCGTCAGCGGCACCCACGGCAAGACGACCACCACTTCCATGATCGCAGAGATCTTGCTGAAAGCGGATACAGACCCCACACTCTCGATCGGCGGTATCCTGCGCTCCATCGGCGGCAATATCCGCATCGGAAAATCGGACTATTTTGTAACGGAAGCCTGTGAATACACAAACAGTTTTCTGGAATTTTTTCCGAAGATCGGCATTATCCTTAATATAGAAGAAGACCACCTCGACTTCTTCCATGGCATCGACGAAATCCGTGACTCTTTTCACCGGTTCGCCGCTCTGCTGCCGGAAGACGGCACGCTGATTGTCAACGGGACAATTGACGGTCTGGAGACAGTGATAAAAGAACTGCCCTGCCGAATCATTACCTTCGGAGACGATCCGTCATTTGATTATTCCTTTGACCATCTTACCTTTGACGATGCGGCATGTCCCGCTTTTACGCTTCACACCCGCGGCGGGCAGACACGGACCGTCACCCTGTCGGTGCCCGGGGAGCACAATGTATACAATGCGCTGGCAGCCCTTGCCCTCTCCGATCTGCTCGGCCTCCCGACAGATACCGTCCTCGATGCTTTACGGGATTTCCATGGCACCGACAGACGTTTTGAGTATAAAGGCCAGATCGGCGGTGTTACCGTTATCGATGACTATGCACATCATCCCACAGAGATCACCGCAACGCTGCAGGCGGCGCAGAACTACCCTCACAATACACTGTGGTGTGTGTTCCAGCCGCATACGTACAGCCGGACAAAAGCCTTTTTGCCGGAATTTGCACAGGCGCTCGCTCTGGCTGACCGCGTCGTGCTGGCAGACATATATGCCGCCCGGGAAAAGGATACGCTCGGTGTCAGCTCCCGTATGCTGCAGGATGAGATCCGCCGGCTCGGAAAAGAATGTGCCTATTTTCCTTCTTTTGACGAAATCGAAAACTTTTTGCTGGAAAATTGCTCCGGCGGCGATCTGTTGATAACCATGGGGGCCGGAGATGTTGTAAAAATCGGCGAAAATCTGCTTGGGCTTTAAGTTGTCCACATTATCCACATTGAAAAGTGCCTTTCGGGGCACGATAAAATGTGGATATTTTTTTGGATGAATTTCCTCTTTTTTCCTGATTTTTACTATTATATGCGCACTATGCAGCTGGTTATTCATATTCGCAATCCACAGTTTCCACATTATCCACAATCACCGCAGCCCTTGTATTTTCAGCATTTCCTGAAAAATTTACTGTTTTATTTTTAAAAATAGTATGGTATAATCACCTTGCTTTGTAACATATTACGAATCGGGTGAGAACATGGGAAGACTGACTGTTTACCGGGAGGATGCCGCTGCCTTTACGGCGGTTTCCAATCAATTTATCGACTCTTATATGACCGACGCCAATGATGCCCAGTTAAAAGTATATCTGTATTTGTTGCGCATACTGCAGGCAGGCCGGGATACGGACATCTCTGATATGGCCGACCGTTTTAACCATACGGAGAAAGATATTGTGCGCGCACTGAAATACTGGGAAAAACAGGCTCTTGTCGCACTGGAATATGACACCGGCAAAAATCTTTCCGCCATTCGACTGCTCTCACCGTCCGGCGCTGCCGCCGGACAGCCCGGCGAAACCACAGCGCCGGCTGCCGCGGTGCCCCCTGCGCTCCCCGCGGATATTGTCCCGCTGCCGGCCGCCGCAGAACCGGTTTCTCCCGCACCGGAAAAGCCGTCCTATTCTGCCGACGACCTGAAAGCGTTTCGCAGCAATGAAGAAACCGAACAGTTATTGTTTATCGTGGAACAGTATATCGGCAAACCGCTCAGCGTTACCGAAGTCAGGACGGTTCTCTTCATTTATGACAGACTGCAATTCTCTTCCGATCTGATCGACTATCTTGTCCAGTACTGTGTCGGAAAAGACAAAAAAAGCTTTCGCTATATCGAAAAGGTGGCGCTCGAATGGGCCGGGAACCATATTACCACGCCCCTGCAGGCAAAAGAATTTGCCTGTAAATATGATAAAAATGTATATACGATTATGCGGGCGCTCGGGAAAGGCAGTGATCCCACGCCCAAAGAACTTACCTATATCAACCGCTGGACAAAAGAGTGGGGATTTACGCTTCCTGTCATCGAGGCCGCCTGTGAGCGGACGGTTCTCGCCGTGGACAAGCATCGTTTTGCATATGCCGACAGTATTCTCGCAAGCTGGAACCGCGCCCATGTACATACACCGGAAGATATTCATACAGCAGACAAGGCTTATCGCAAAAGCAGGCCGGACCAAACACAGTCCCGTCCTTCTGTTTTAAACAATCAATTTAATCAATTCCCCCAGAGAGACTATGATTTTGACGCTCTGGAAAAAGAACTGTTAAGCAACTGACATCACGTGAAGGAGAAATTCAGTGCCTCTGACCAACCAACAGTACGATTCCATTCTTCGTGAATATGAGGAAAAACAGAATCTTTCCAGACGAAATCAGCTTCGAAGAATAACCGAAATATATGAAAAAATACCGGAATATGAGGAAATAGAACGAACTGTTTCCTCTGTTTCTGTTGCCCAGGCCCGGAAGCTTCTGGATGGAGACGGCCAGGCTCTGGCAGATTTAAAAGAAACGCTTCATTCTCTCTCCGGAAAAAAAGCGGCTCTCTTACACGCCGCAGGTTATCCTGCGGATTATCTGGAACCGGAATATGCGTGTTCCCGCTGCCGCGATACGGGATACCGCGACGGGCGGAAATGTATCTGTCTGAAACAGCGGATTGTCTCCCTTCTATACGAGCAGTCCAATCTCAAAGAAATACTCGAAAAAGAGAATTTCTCCGCATTATCATACGAATATTATCAGGGCGAAGATCTGGAACGTTTCCGGCAGACGGTCGCCGCCTGCCTGCATTTCGTCCGGGATTTCGACCATACCTACCGGAATCTTTTCTTCTATGGCACAGTAGGCGCCGGCAAATCGTTTCTGAGTAACTGCATTGCCAGGGAAATCATCGAGGCGGGCCGTCTCGTTCTCTATTTCAGTGCCAGTGGGCTGATTGATACGCTGTCCGGCAGCTCACAGGCCGCAAAAGACCGTGACAGTCTGCATGGTATCAGTCAGGATCTCTACAACTGTGATCTGCTGCTGATCGATGATCTGGGAACCGAATATACAAACGCCTATGTGGTGACACAGCTTTTTTCCTGTCTGAACGAACGGCATCTGCGCAGGAAACCGACGCTGATTTCTACCAATCTATCTCTGGAAGATTTGCGAAATAAATATTCCGAACGAATTTTTTCCCGTATAACAAGCAATTATGATATGTATAAAGTGACGGGACCGGATATCCGCATGTACCGAAAAACGCTGTTGATTAGAAAGTGAGGATTTTTCATGAAAACGCGCGAAGAAAAAAGAAATCTGGAAACCATACCCGTAGGTTCCCTCGGTGTGATTACACTGGAAGGCTGCCGGAATCTGGGACAAAAAATCGACTATTATCTCGTAAAGTGGCGGACAGAGCGGGAAAGTGAGCACAAAGACAGTCTCGCCTTTGCCGGTTATCAGCGCAACTCCTATCTGCTGGAGGCCAAAGTTCCCCGGTTTGGTTCCGGAGAAGCCAAAGGCGTTATCATGGAATCCGTCCGCGGCACCGATCTGTATATCCTTGTCGATGTCTGCAACTACAGTTTAACCTATTCTCTGTGCGGCCATGAAAATCACATGTCCCCCGACGATCACTATCAGGATTTGAAACGCATTATATCCGCCGTCGGCGGAAAAGCGCGGCGGATTACCGTTATCATGCCGTTTCTGTATGAAAGCCGCCAGCATAAGCGGACGTCAAGGGAATCTCTCGACTGCGCGATTGCGCTGCAGGAGCTTGTATCCATGGGCGTTGACAATATCATAACCTTTGATGCCCATGATGCCCGGGTACAGAATGCCATCCCGCTCCACGGTTTTGAAACCGTGCGCCCCTCCTATCAGTTTATCAAAGGATTGCTGCGCAACGAAAAAAATCTCCAGATTGATTCCTCCCATATGATGGTTATCAGCCCCGATGAAGGCGGAATGAGCCGTGCCATCTACATTGCCAATGTGCTGGGCCTTGATATGGGTATGTTCTATAAGAGAAGAGATTACACCCGTCTTGTAAACGGGCGCAATCCTATCGTCGCACATGAGTTTCTCGGTACAAGTGTGGAAGGCAAAGACATGATTATCATCGACGACATGATCTCCTCCGGCGACAGTGTTGTCGAAGTTGCCGCGGCGCTGAAGGAACGGAAAGCCGGCAAAATCTTTATCTGTGCTACTTTTGGTCTGTTCACCAACGGGCTGGCCCGATTCGATCAGGCATATCGTGACGGTCTGATCGATAAAGTTCTGACGACAAATCTGATCTACCAGACGCCGGAACTGCTGGAACGCGAATGGTATATCAACTGTGATATGAGCAAATATGTCGCCTATCTGATTGACACACTGAACCACGATACCTCCATCAGTGATCTGCTCGACCCGAACGAACGCATCCAGCGCACGGTGTCCAAATATAAAACCGGCAAATGATAAAAGATTGTCACAATCAAATCACGGTTTGTAACGAAGATACAAAAGCGGGCTGCCCCGGCAGCCCGCTTCTCTTATATTTCTATGTATGATTGCATTCTCAGTCGCGATAAAGTCTGTCCGAACCCGCTCCCATTGCATACTCCTCACGAAGTATAAATTTCGCCACAAGATTTTTCAGCATTTGTGACTGGCTGGAAAGCTCTTCGCTGGCCGCCGCACTCTCCACCGCTGTGGCAGAGTTCGTCTGTACTACGCTGGAAATCTGGTTTACTCCTGTTGTCACCTGTTCCACAGCGCCTGCCTGCCGTTCCGCCGCATCGGCAATCAGCTCGACTTTCGCCGCTGCCTCCCGCACCTCCTCCACGGCTGTCTTCAACGATTCTGCCGTAGAACTTGCCAGTTCCATTCCGCGCTGCACTGCTGTGATCGAGTTTTCGATCAGTTCCGCCGTATTTTTGGACGCCTCTGAGCTCTTTCCGGCAAGGCTCCGCACTTCATCCGCGACAACGGCAAATCCTTTGCCCGTTACCCCTGCCCGCGACGCTTCCACAGCTGCATTGAATGCCAGAATATTCGTCTGGAAAGCAATGTCTTCAATGGTCTTAATAATCTTTCCGATCTCACTCGAGGTACGGGTAATCTCCTCCATGGCAACCATCATATCATGCATCTGCGTGTTGCATGTCTCCATTTCATCGCCGACCATATTGGACTGGTCTTTTGCTTCGATCGCATTGCCCGCCGTGTCCTTGACCTGCTGGGAAATATCCGCAATCGTCGCCGCAAGTTCTTCCACGGCTGCCGCCTGCTCCGTAGCGCCCTGTGAAAGCGCCTGTGCGCCGTCAGAAACCTGACCGGCTCCCGCAGAGACTTCATTGGCGCTCATATTGATCTGCCCAAGCGTGGAACTCAGATCGCGGTTCAGTTTCCGTATGGAGAGCAATAGACTCTGGAAACTTCCCACATACCGCTCTTCCGCTTCCGTACGTACGTCAAAATTGCCGTTCGCCATCTCGCTTAAAAGTCTCGAGGCATCGGAAATCACGCTGTCCAGAATCACCGTCATATTTTTAAAGGCCGACGCCAGGCTGCCCAGTTCATCTTTGGATTTCCATGTGACACTGATGTCAAAATTACCTTCCACAATCTTATTTGCAGAAGTCTCCAGTTCACGCAGCGGTCTGGTAATCACGCTGGTCAGATAGGTGGAAAGGACAATCGTGATAAGCAGCGCCGTGGCGGCAATGGCAAGAAGCTCAAAGACAAGCTGTTTCTGCAGTTCCGTCGTGTCCTCATAATCTGCCGCCGCGCTTACCTGTGCTTCATTGCTGATCTTAATCAGCAGATCGACCGCCTCATCCACCAGCGGCTGATATTCATTCAGCAGCATTTCCTGAGCCTGTACCTTATCGGTACCGGCAATCGCAATAATCTCATGCTGCATATCCATCGCCTCGGTCAGACTGGCCCCGAATGCTTCCACCAGCTCCTGGCTTCCGTTGAAATTGTCAAACACCCATGTCGCATTTTCGTTAAGCGCCGTAATCTCCTTTTGCATATCGACCATACAGGCGTCTTTTTTGGTTTCCTCATCTTCTATCGTAATAAAAGTAAGATCCTTTACGATAATCTGTAACCCGCGGCGCATGTTCATGACTTTATTGGTGATCTGGTAGCCGACTTCATAGAAATCCGTATATTTCTCCGCACTCTCCCGCAATCCTGTCACTGCAAGCATAACTGTCCCACAAAACAGTACAATGATCAGCATAAATGTCACCAACAATTTTGTCCTAATCCTCAGATTTTTCATTTTCCTCTCCTTGTACTCCCATAAGATTTCAACTGTAATTATGATATGTATAAATTATATAGGATTATTGACGATCTGTCTACTCTGCTGCCACCGGTAACAACAATATATTTTCAGGCAAAAATACGGCGGCCGTATTTCTGCAGGGCAAAAAGCAGCGCCGTACCCAGAATCCCGCACGATATAATCTCTCCTGCCCCCACTGTGGCCACCAGATACCACCAGGCATCGGTGAGGCCGTAACCATACGGCGATGTGAGCACCCACGGCACGATTATAGCATTTGCCACAATCGTCGGCACCGGCGAAGCCCATTTCCAGCCGCGCAACAGCCAGGCACCGAACGCACCGAGCAGCGTCGCCAGACTCCCCATAACGATGTCCAGAATACAGCAGCCGGTCAGCAGATTGCTCAAAAGGCAACCAATAAACAGCCCCGGAACCGCAGCCGGGGTAAATACCGGAAGCACGGCGAGCATCTCCGACAAGCGTATCTGAATCACGCCGGACGCAAGGCCAAACAGATTGGCTGTCAGCGTCAACACGACATAGAGGGCAGCGATCATCGCTGCCTGTGTCAGGAACAACACTTTTTTGTTTTTCATCTTTCTTCTCCTTTAGTTTTGTTTTACGTCAGGAAGGTCTCGAACTGACGTCATGAAAGGGAAAAGCTTTCTTTTCAGTACTTTTCCGAAATTTTATTATATAGCAAAACGAGGAAAAGTCAAGCCCCGGTAAAACTTTTGCGCGGCAGACGCATACCTGACTACCCGGTGAACATGACACATTACGGGATATATCATTCTCATTCACGAATATAAGCGATAAAGCCGTTCCCGTTTTCCTCAAACCATTCCGTGGAATCATTGATCCCTTTTTTATAAACTTCTCCGGTCTGCGGGTCCATCAAAACCGTATTCAATTCGTTAAACCCGACAATCAGTACCGCATTGCCATCGTTGAGTATAGCAAGAACCGGAATGTCTCTGTTGACATAGTACAGTACGGCGTTCAGCGAACAGCCGGACAGTTCCAATATCTGCGCATCCGGCAGATTGTTCCGCAAAATTTCCACCACGGTCATACCGCGCTGCAGCATATATGCCGTATTTCTCTGTACTCCCTCATAGGCGAGAATCGTATCCAGGCACACGGCAAGACTGTTTCTCTCCTCATCCGCCGTATCACCGGTAATTTTCATAATCTGATTTTTTACACTTCTGTCCCCGGCCTTCCACACATGAGCGCCCGCATCGTTCACCACCACGCCCGAAATAGAGGCTCCGTGGGTCACGGCATTTCCCGCATCCGTATAGATGCCCTCAATATCCCGGAATCCATAGACATAATAGTGTTCCGTCTCGGACACGGGCGTCTCAACCGGAACCTCGCGGCCGCCTTCAAACAGCACTTCCCGCGGCGTCAGAAATTTGATACTGCTTTTGTCAATGGACTTCTTGACTCCAATCTGTACAACCGTCTCAAACTCCTCTGTCACCGCCAGTTCCACCGTATTGTCACCGGAAGCAACCTCCTCATTGTTCATAATCTGATCTTCCCGGATCGGCGTATACTGCATGGATTCCGCGTCCCGCTCCACGCGTTTGAGTATAATCTGGTTATCGCGGATTTCCGCGTCAACGACATAGATGCCTTCCCGGGCGTACTTTTTCAAAATCTCGTCATTCTCATTTTGAATCCGTATCTCATACATCGGAATGACAACTTTACCGCTCTCGTCTTTCTCAATATCCGACACACGTGTCAGTCCGTAAATCAGATCTTCTCCCATAAAGCCCAGCGGCGTCAGCAAAATATTGCTCCCCTGCTTCATTACCGTCTGCTTTTTGGAGCTGAGATTCAAAAGTGTGAGTTCACTGCTCTCTGCCTCCGCGGCGCTCCGCCATGCAATCATCCGGTTGCTCTCCGAAATCTGATAGGAGTCCTCCTTCAGATCCGAAATAAGCGTCCTGTAATTCTTTCGCTCCAGGCTGATCTCATAGACATTGCCGGACAGCATCACGTACAGCAGATTCCCGTTGTCCACATAACAGAGCTGGTCTATATCCGCCTTTACCCGCTCATAAGAACGGTTATCCGGTATAAAGGTCATCTCCTCGATCGTATTGAGCATACTGTTATAATAATAGACCTGAAGGCCGACTTCTCCCTCGTGACGTCCCCGGTTCATATAACCATAAATCAGGAAGAGCACATTCTCGGTTTCATCCACGTTCAGAATGCGGATGCCGTGCGAATCGTTCAGTGTCCGCATATCCGCATTTTCGGCATCGTAAAAACCGAACAGGCTGGCAAACTTATTGTCGCTGACATTATACGTATACAGACGGTTTTCATTGACAAACGCCAGTACATTTCCCCCGTCGCTTTCTGTCATCTCCACGTCCTCGCTGTGAATGCCGAGCATAATCTTATTATTGGCAAACGCATACTCGCTCTCCGGTTCAAAGATCTGGTTCATCTCCCGTTCGTAATTCAGCAGATAAATCCGTTCTTCCGTATAGCGGACGCGGAAATATTCGTCCACATTATAATACGATTTCCCGCCTCCCTGCCTGACACTGACTATCGTGGAGACTTTGATATTGGCGACCGCAGCTCCCAGTTC
Source organism: uncultured Lachnospiraceae bacterium (assembly GCA_910585205.1). Taxonomy (GTDB): domain Bacteria; phylum Bacillota; class Clostridia; order Lachnospirales; family Lachnospiraceae; genus VSOB01. The sequence continues at coordinate 34,887 of CAJUCC010000022.1, read as the reverse complement.
CCGAATCGCATATACCGGTTCCGTTTCCTCCCGCACTGCCAGATCGCCCCATGTAATCTGGTCAAAGCTGCTGTGTATATCGACATGGTGATACGTGCTGTTATCCCCTTCGGCATTGGATTCCAGATACATGGTCAGCGCCTGAGCCGCCTCTTTGTCAAATGTCTTCTCATGGAAATTTTTGACAAAGGCGAGCTTTTCCGCCGCGTGATAATCGTCCGCCTGTATGATTCTCGTATAATACCGAATCTGCCGCCCGTCCGTATCTTCCACCAAGAGGATCAGGTTATATTCCATATTGGTCTCGATCAGATCCTTCACGGTGAAATCGACCGTGATACGCTCCTTGTCTTCATCATACTGGGGCAGATCCGTGGCCTCCACCAGCCGTTTTCCGTCCACGCTGCGCACCTCAAAGCCCAGACTTCTGATCTGGCACCCCATTTTTTCGATGGTGAGCGAAAGCTTTCTTCCCGCTCCAAGCGGCGTGATCGTATCCCGCATCGTACTGCCCTGCATCTCTTTCACATACCCGTGCAGACAGTTGACGCGTTCGCCGCCCTGGCTCATATAGACAAGGGGAAGCGTGGCAGGCCCCATTTCGACTGTCATATCCGTATTGCCCTGATTCATAAAGCGGCCCACAATCAATATGGAAAGAAAAAAAGTGACAAGCCATATCACAATCTTTATGATAATCTTTTTCATACTCTACAACTCCCGTAAAAGCAGTTCCAATGTCGGCTGTACCCCGAGAAATGCCATCAGCGCGTCCGCCTTTTCTTTCTTTTGCCGTTCTCTGTCCGGCCTGCCGGCGCTTTCCCCACTCTGCGCACGGCGGACGGCGCGTATCATAATATTTTTCGGCGTATGCTCCATATCGATAAACTCCAGTATCTGCGTATCATATCCCTGCGCTTCCAGCAGCGTTCCCCGCAGCGCATCGGTAAACATCGCCGCCGACCGTTCCCGGAGCAGGCCATACGAAAATACTTCCGCCAGCGGCCCGCACGCCATCTGACGGTTCAGTTCATGCTGACAGCATGGGACGGCCATAATGACTTTGGCGTTCCATTTTACGGCCCGGAAAAGCGCATAGTCCGTGGCCGTGTCACAGGCATGCAGCGAAACCACCATGTCCACCCGCTCCGCTTTGTCAAAATCCTTTATATCTCCCTGATAAAAACGCAGATCCCGATAACCGTATTTTTTACACAGCCCGTTGCAGGTGCGAATCACATCCGCCTTCAAATCCAGTCCGAAAATCCTCACATCATAGTGTTTAAGTATTTTCAGATAATAATACATGGCAAACGTAAGATACGATTTGCCGCAGCCGAAATCCACAATCTGCACCGGCCCTTCCTGCGGCAGCGCCGGCAGAATATCTTCGATCAGTTCCAGAAAACGGTTGATCTGGCGGAACTTATCATACCGGCTCCTGACAATGCGTCCGTCCCGCGTCTGTACTCCCAGATCCTGCAAAAATCCCACCGGAACCGATTCATCCAGAATATAGTTCTTCTTTCTGTTGTGGGAAAGTTCCGGCGTGAAATCCGTTTCTGTCATCCGCTTCCTGATTGTGAGATTCCCTTTCTTTCCCGCCAGCACGGTTGCCTGCCAGCCTTTCGCATGGATCTGCATCTGTCGGAATCCGCCGTCCATCAACTCCACCGCCGACCGGATCATTTCCGCTGCGGTTCTGTTCTCATGAAATACCTTCGTCCCGATAAAACGGCTTTCCTGATAACACAGCCCGCCCTGCAGCATAACCGGCCGTATCTTTATCTTTTCTGCCCCGTTCTTCCTGCGGGGGCCGCTGACCACAATCTGATACAGTCCGGCTTCCGCCGACTGCCGTAAAATATCTTCCAGCCGCTGCATAAAAAATCATCTCCTGTTTTTTCGTTTCCTTTCTATTCTACTGTTTTTCGTCTCAAAGAACAACCTAAAATTTGTCATATTGCCCGACAATGCCCCGCGCATATGATATAATTGACTGGACGCATAACCTGTCTTCAACAGTAGAAAGGAGATTTCCATGCCGGAAAAAATCAAAAAATATCCGCCGTTCCATATCCCGCGTTCCCTTCGCCGTTTTCCGGCCACACTGAGCGCCATCTGGCTTTTCACATTTGTTTTCACAGGCGCTTTTATGGCGCAGGACAACGAACGAATCACCGAAAAAATTCTGCTCTTTCTTTTTTATTTCGGAAGCGGCAGCTTTTTGGCCGAGTCATTGTTACTGAACCGGAACGGTAAGAAGCGATATGGTATTGCCATGGTTCTTAATCTGATATTGTCCGTCCTTTTCTGGTTCCTCTCCCGTATCGGCAATCCTGCCGAATGGGAAGCCTCCGCCTGGATCACGCTGGTATTCCGTTATACGGCCGCTTATTTTCTGATCTGTTTTCTGTCCGGCGTATGGCTGTGTTATCGGCGTCTGTCCTGTTCGCTGGAAGTGTATCTTACACGTGTCTTCGGCAGGGCGGTCCGCTATCATCTGATCTGGTTTCTGCTTATGGCCGGTATTTCCCTGATGGTGGGAATCCTCCAGATCCTTTTTCACCTGTCATGGGACATCCATATCGAAATGCAAATGCTGCTGTTCGGCCTGTACTATATGTCCTCCTTTCTGCTCTGCTTTTATCCGGAAAACATCGCAGAAAACAGCGATACGTGCGTGAAAGAGCCGGAAGACGGTTTTATCGGCGTGCTTATCAAGTATGTCCTCTCCGGTATGATTATCATTTCCTGTGCCATTATTTACTGTTATCTGCTCAAAATACTTGTGCTGTGTGAAATCCCTTCCAACTCTATATTCCGCATTACAGCACAGCTCTTTGTAATCGGAACGCCGGTCTGTCTTATGGCTTCCTCTTATCGGGAAAATTACCCGCTGCGCCGGATTATGCAGATGCTGCCGTATCTTTTTCTGCCGTTTCTGCCGTTACAGATATATTCCATCGGTATCCGGCTCTGGAAAAACGGCGTTACCCCGATGCGCTATGCGGCGATTGTGTTTCTCATCTTTGAATGCATTTTTCTGGCCGGATACCGCTTCCGGCGCGACAAGCTGCACATGCTGTTGCCGCTGCTTGCGGCGTTCATCCTGGCCGCCGTGTTCCTGCCCTTTGTCAATATGAACACGCTGTCCTGTTTCAGCCAGAAAGCGGCCGTGAACCGTTTTCTGGCGCTGCCCGAAGAGGAACAGACAAAGATTGCCCGGATACAAAATCATGACAACGACGCATCCCTGACGCCGGAGCAGGACGAGCACTACCGCCAGCTCCGCGACCGCTACGGCGGCGCATATTCGTTCCTGCGTTATGACTATCTCGGACGTCAATATCTGGATACACTGAGCGAATCGGATACACAGCGTCTGGACGCTCTTTTATCTTACAATGATTATGATACCGACCCTTTTTCCACGCATTATCATACATCGGCCTCCACGGACAAAATCCCCGTCGAAGGCTATCGGTACTGCTACCCTGTCGAAGCCGCTTCCTATCGGGATTCTTACCATAATCTGGACGGTGTACAGAGTAAGCGGGACTTTCTCGCCAACTATCCGCTGCTTTCGGATCAGAAACCCGGTTTTACCATAGATCTGGGCGGGCTTTTCACCTATTATATGGAACAGGCTGACAGTAATGGTATCATTGGCGACGCCTTTGCCACACAGCAACTCTATGAAACGGATGAAAACCATGTGCTGTATCTGGAAACCATATCCTTTACCTATGATTCGGAAGCGAATTACTTTATCGACTTTCGAATGGACGGATATTTATTGGAAAAGTAACGTGCAGGACAGCCAATACACAATGCCGGGACACGGATGCCATATCATCATCCGTATCCCGGCATTGTAATTCCGCCACGATATAATACCTTCTATTTTTTTACCGCAATCCGTGCAATCGCTCTCTGCAGAGCAGTCTCGGCCCGCGCCACATCGGTCTCGGGCGTTTTGGAAGCAAGGCGTTCTTCGGCTCTGCGGCGCGCCTCCTCGGCACGCTCGAGGTCGATTTCGGTCGGCCACTCGATCACTTCAGCCATAATCGTCACTTTATCCTGCAGAATTTCGGCAAATCCCGCGTGAAGCGCCGCATCTTTCTCGCCGCCGTCTTCGGTAATTGTCAGAATTCCCGGCGCGACAATCACAGTCGTGGGAACGTGTTCCCGGTAAATGCCGATCTCACCCTCGGTCGTGTTAAACTCTACCATGGAAGCTTCCCCTTCATAGAAAATCCTGTCGGGCGTAATAATTTTTAATAAAAATGTATTTCCTTCCGCCATCTGCTCTCACCCCTTACTTTACACGGGCAAGGACATCATCAATCGTTCCTGCATTCAGGAAATAGCTTTCCGGAATGTCATCATGCTTTCCTTCGATAATTTCACGGAATCCGCGAATCGTTTCACCGATCGGCACATATTTTCCTTCCAGACCGGTAAACTGTCCTGCCACGAAGAAAGGCTGCGACAGAAATCTCTGTACCTTTCTCGCACGGCCCACCACCAGCTTATCTTCTTCGGAAAGTTCATCCATACCGAGAATGGCAATAATATCCTGCAGCTCTTTATATTTCTGCAAAATCTCCTGCACCGCTCTCGATACCCGATAGTGTTCCTCTCCCACGATTCGGGGATCCAGGATTCTGGATGTGGATTCCAGCGGATCGACAGCCGGATAAATACCCAGTTCCACGATAGAACGCGACAGTACGGTCGTCGCATCCAGATGGGCAAACGTCGTTGCCGGAGCCGGGTCAGTCAGGTCATCGGCAGGCACATAGACAGCCTGAACGGATGTAATGGAACCGTTTTTCGTGGAAGTGATACGCTCCTGAAGCGCACCCATTTCCGTCTGCAGTGTAGGCTGATACCCAACCGCGGAAGGCATACGCCCGAGCAGCGCAGACACTTCGGAACCCGCCTGTGTAAAACGGAAAATGTTGTCGATAAACAGCAGCACGTCCTTTCCGCCTTTATCACGGAAATACTCTGCCATCGTCAGACCGGTCAGACCCACGCGCATTCTGGCTCCCGGCGGCTCGTTCATCTGACCGAATACCATTGTCGTCTTATCGATAACGCCGGAATCCTGCATTTCATGATACAGGTCGTTTCCTTCCCTTGTCCGCTCTCCAACACCTGTGAACACGGAATATCCGCCGTGCTCCGTTGCGATATTACGAATCAGCTCCTGAATCAGTACGGTTTTGCCTACACCCGCACCGCCGAACAGACCGATCTTTCCACCCTTCTGATACGGGCAGAGCAGATCCACGACTTTAATGCCGGTTTCCAGAAGCTCCGTTTCGGTTGACTGTTCCTCAAAGGCCGGTGCCGCTCTGTGAATGGGTTCACGCCCCACTCCTTCCGGCGCCGGTTTATTATCAATGGGTTCTCCCAATACGTTGAAAATACGCCCGAGCGTATTCTCGCCTACCGGCACGGTAATCGGCGCTCCGGTCGCAATCGCTTCCATACCCCTTACAAGACCGTCTGTAGAACCCATGGCAATACATTTTACCGTATCATCGCCCAGATGTTGTGCTGCTTCCACAACCAGCTTCCCGCCGTCTTTGGTAGGAATATGGATTGCTTCATTGATCTCGGGAAGTTTTCCCTCACTGAACTTGATGTCCAGGACAGCACCGATAATCTGAGTGATTTTTCCGCTGTTCACTTCTGCCATTTTTCTGTTTCACTCCTTTATTTTATCGGGATTTCTTATATACCACTAACTGATTGCCTCCGCACCAGCTATGATTTCCGTCAATTCCTGCGTAATGGACCCCTGACGCGCTCTGTTATACAGAAGCGTCAGATGGCTGATTATTTCTTCCGCATTGCTTGTCGCCGAATCCATCGCCTGCATCCTCGCACCGTTTTCACTGGCTGCCGCTTCCACCAGCCCTCCGTAGAGCAGACTGGTAATATACTTCGGAATAATCAGATCCAGCGCCTCGTCGTCTTCCGGCTCAAAGTTCATCGGAACCTGCGCGGTCTTGTCTTCCGCTGCATCCGCAGCCGCCCCCTCTACGGGAAGCAGTTTTAAAAGCGTCGGAATATGACTGACCGTATTTTTGAATACGGTATAAGCCAGATAAATCTCCCCGATCTTTCCTTCCGCAAAATCTGCCAGCAGTTTCCCCGCCAGACGTACCGCATCCGGATACTGTGGTTCTTCTATCATATCAGAAAAATCGCCTGCGATTTCATATCCGCGGCGGGAAAGGACGTCTCTGCCTTTCTTTCCCACTGCATAGACCAGCACTTCTTCTTTCGGCAGCGCGGTGTTTGTCACCAGTTTGATCACATTGGAATTATAACCGCCCGCAAGTCCTCTGTTGGAAGTGATGACCACCACGGCTTTTTTGCCCCCGCCGCCTTTGAGATACGGGTGATCGCTGTGACCGGTTTTCGCAAGCATGGAGGTAACGGTCTCGTACATACAGTCAAAATATGCTTTCGACTGCTCCGCGCGCATTTTCGCACGCTGGAGCTTTACCGTAGATACAAGCTTCATGGCTTTGGTAATCTGTTGGGTACTCTGAATACTGACTTTACGTCGTTTGATGTCTATCATCGAGGCCATAACATATCACCCTTTCCACTCACTGTTTAAACTCTGCAATCGCCTTCTGCAGCAATTCTTCCGTTTCGTCGGAAATCACTTTTTCTTTTCTGATGTTTTCCGGAATCTCGGGATATTTCGTATCCAGAAATTCAAAGAAGTTTTTCTCAAACTCTGTGATCTCTTCCACCGGAACATCGAGCAGATATTTATTGGTAGCCGCATAAATGATAATAACCTGATATTCAACCGGCATCGGCTTATACTGCGGCTGTTTCAAAATTTCCTTAATCCGTTCGCCCTGCGCCAGCTTTTCCTTGGTATCCGCATCCAGTTCGGAACCAAACTGCGCAAAAGCCGCCAGCTCACGGTACTGTGCCAGATCCACACGAATCGGCGCGGCAATCTTTTTCATCGCCTTGATCTGCGCCGCGCCGCCTACACGGGATACGGAGAGACCGGCATTGACTGCGGGCCGGAAACCGGCATTGAACATTTCTGTTTCCAGATAAATCTGACCGTCCGTTATGGAGATAACATTGGTCGGAATGTATGCGGATACATCGCCTGCCTGCGTCTCGATAATCGGCAGAGCCGTCAGTGAACCGCCGCCGTATTCCTCACTCATTCTGGCCGCGCGCTCCAGCAGTCTGGAATGCAGATAGAATACGTCACCCGGATATGCCTCACGCCCCGGCGGACGACGCAGCAGCAGAGAAAGTGTACGGTATGCCGTCGCATGCTTGCTCAGATCATCGTATATAATCAACACGTCCTCGCCGTTTTCCATCCATTCTTCACCGATGGCACATCCCGAATACGGCGCAATATACTGCAGCGGCGCCAATTCACTGGCCGTAGCCGCAACGACGGTCGTATAATTCATCGCCCCGAACTCTTCCAGTGTCTTTACAATGCCGGCAACCGTGGAAGCCTTCTGGCCGATTGCCACATAGATACACTTTACGTTTTGTCCCTTCTGGTTAATAATCGTATCGATGGCTATGGCCGTCTTTCCTGTCTGACGGTCTCCGATAATCAGCTCACGCTGCCCCCTTCCGATGGGAACCATGGAGTCGATCGCCTTGATACCGGTCTGCAGCGGCGTATCCACGGATTTTCTTGTGATAACGCCCGATGCAACCCTTTCTATTTTGCGGTACTTATCAGTCTGTACAGGACCCTTGCCGTCAATGGGCTGCCCCAGGGCATTGACAACGCGCCCGAGCATGGCATCGCCCACGGGAACCTCTACCACTCTGCCGGTTGTCTTGACAATATCGCCTTCGTTAATATTCTTATGGCTGCCAAGCAGAACGGCGCCGACATTATCCTCTTCCAGATTCAGCACCATTCCATATATTTCCCCGGGGAACGCGAGAAGTTCACCCTGCATTGCATTTTCCAGTCCGTGCACACGGGCGATTCCGTCGGCTACCTGAATAACCGTACCCACATCGGATACTTCCAGTTCCGAAGCATACCGCCTGATCTGATCCTTTATAACCGCGCTGATTTCTTCAGGTCTTAAATTCATAGATCTATACGCACCTTTCTTGTTACTATTGCATTAATTGTATCTTCATCAGCTTCCTTTGCAGTTCTTCCAGCTTCGTGCGAATGCTGCTGTCCACCACTCTGTCACCGATGCGGATTACCATGCCGCCGATCAGGGCGGTATCTACCGCATAGTGCATTTCCATCTGCTGATATTTGGTCGTTTCCAGCAGTTTTGCGACAACCTGTCGTTTCTGCTCTTCTTTCAAAGCCTCCGCCGTTGTGACATGCGCAACTCCGATGCCCTTCAGTTCCTTAACTCTGTCCAGAAAGTACTGCAGGATACGAAGCACCTCATGATAGCGGTCCTTGGTAACGATCAGGGACAAAAAGCCCAGCAGCTGACTGTCGATTCTCCCCGCAAAGATATTTTTCATCACCTGAAGCTTATCTTCTTTTATAATCTTGGGGTGGTTCATCAGGCTGTCAAGCTCTCTGTTTTCTTCCAGCACCGCCTGCAGCGTCTGCACTTCTTCCGCAAAGGAATCCACCTTATTCTCTTCTATGGCGAGCTCATACAAAGCCTCTCCATAGGTTTTGGAAATCAGCTTAGCCATGTAGTATCACCTATTTCCTTTAATGTTTCCTCTATCAGGCTGTCCTGAACCGCCGTGTCAATGGATGCGGCAACCACCTTGCCCGCCATGATGGACGCGATGGAAACCATCTCTCTTTTCACGTCGTCGGCCGCTTTCTTTTTCTCCAGTTCCGCTTCCGTAACGGCACGCTCCCGGATTCTCGCCGCTTCTTCTTTGGCTTGCGCAATGATTTTCGCTTCGTTCGCCAGTGCTTTCTTTCTGGCAGCGCTCAGTATTTCTTCCGCTTCCTTCTCTATCCCCTTCAGCTTCTCTTCATATGTTTCTTTCAGACTGAGTGCTTCGTCCCGGCTCTGCTTCGCATCGCTGAGTTCACTCTTAATCTTTTCCCGGCGCTTTTTCAGCATATCCCGGACGGGATTGAACAGAAAATGTGACGCCACCAGAAACAGCGTAAAGACCGCAATCATGCTTAAAACCGCATCATGCAGAAGCTGCGGGGTCAGGTCAAATAAATATGAGTCCATGTCTGCCTCCTTTCATAAGATTTTTTAAAAGAGACACTTATGGCATCAACGGCTTTACAAATAACAGAAGCATGGCAATCAGCAGACCGTAAAGACCGGTCGTCTCCGCAACCGCCTGGCCCAGAAGCATGGTAGACGTAATATCGGACTTCGCACCCGGATTTCTTCCCACTGCCGCAGCCGCATGCCCTGCCGCAATACCCTGGCCCACACCAGGTCCGATACCTGCGATTACCGCAAGTCCTGCACCGATCGCAGAGCAGCCTAAGATAAAGTTTGTGTTAAATTCCATGTTTGTTTCCTCCTTAAAAATATCATTTATCCTTCTATTGCATCATTTACATAGGTCATGGTCAGCATACAGAATACGTATGTCTGAATCGCACCGGAAAACAGATCGAAATAGACATGCAGCGCTGCCGGCCAGATGATTGCAATTCTGGAAAGCAATGCATATACAAGCGCCATCATGACTGTTCCCGACAACACATTGGCAAAAAGACGCAGCGACAGAGAAACCGGCACCGCCAGATCGCCGATGATATTGATGGGAGCCCAGAATACCCACGGCTCGCACAGTCCTTTTATCACACCGCTTACCTTCTGGTGCTTGAACTTGTTAAAATGGATGATCGCAAACGTCATCACACCAAGCGGAAATGTCACGCCATAGTCCGCCGTCGGCGGGCGCAGACCGAACAGGCCCGAAATATTGCTCAGGAGTATAAAGATAAAGATCGTACCGATATAATTCGCAAATGCTGCGGCATTCCTGCCCATTACACCTTCCACCATGCCGTCCAGTTTTTCCACGATCAGTTCGACCACATTCTGGAAACCGCCCGGCACTTCGGACGCATGTTTCATCACCCGGTTTGCCGCGATGCTAAAACCGACAATAACCAGCAGTACAATCAACAGGCAGATATGCGTTGTTGTTATCCACAGCTCCTGACCGAACAGATGATAAGAAAACACGCCATGGATCATAAAATCCACATCTGCTCCCTGGGATAACAAAATCCCTTGTCCCATAGATTCACCTCCTTAACCTGAATATAACATTATGGGTAATCGGCTGTAAATATGCCGCTACTTTCAGTGTCATAATGCCCAAAAAAGCCGCAAGCGGGTTCGCCGCCTCCGTAACCGTCAGAATGCCCAGTATCACTACCATCAATCCGTAACGAATCGCCGACTGTCTGCGCATCAGCTTCTGTGCCCCCGTTTCCCCCATGGAAAGCGCCTGATCGAGCGTCTTCCACATATGCCAGGCCAGGGCCGCCGCCAGCATGCCGCCGATCCACAGTCCCAGACTGTAGGAAAACCGGTCTTTTACAAGCCAGACAATCGTCACCTGAAACAGAAACAGAGCCGCAAGAATGCCGGTAAACAGTTCCTTCAGCGTTTCAGGAATCTCTGTCTTCCTTTTTTTCTCCATAGGGTGCCTGTTCCTCCTTACCACCGTAAATCCGTCTCGCCAGCAGAAACACATTCCGGAATCCGGCCAGTGCTCCCACAAAAAACAAAGCGATCATAAAAAAACAGGAAGTCCCCATTTTTCTATCTAACAGGATGCCGAAAAAAGAACATAGAAAAATAGGGACAAGCATATTGATACCAAACTGACTGATCGTCGTAAGGGCCTGATATACTGCGTTATCAGGTTTCTTACCTCTCCTTTGATTTTCCCTTTTTCTCATTTTACACTCCCATTTTGCATTATATCCAATTATTGCCTTTCTGTAAAGCCAAACCTGAAAAAACCTGTTGACTTTTGCCTGTCCCGCGTGTAGCATTTTAGATATACAGAAACGGAGGCTGCCCATGAATTATCCTTTGCTCTATCGGAAACGAATCATTCCGGACGAATGCATTTTACTCAAAGATGATACGATATTGTCATGGGATGAAAACCGGATCGTAACCGGCTGGCATGCACTGAAACCGAGGAAAGATCTGCACCACGGTTTTTCCTGTTATTTCCTGAACGATGGCTATAAAGTCAGCAAATTTTACCGGGCAGACGGCTCCCTTCTGTATTATTATTGTGATATTATCACCACCGAATATGCGGACGACGGCTGTCGGTTTATCGTCACCGATCTGCTTGCCGATGTGATCGTCTATCCGGACGGTTTTGTCAAGGTCGTGGATCTCGACGAAATGGTTCCCGCACTGGAACAGGGCGGCATTACCATGGAAGAGTTAAAGCGCGCCCTGCTCTCCTGCAACAGCCTGCTGACCCTTATCTATGACGGCCGCCTGCCGGAACTGACAAAATATATCGAACAATATGAACCGTAACCGGGAGCCGTTCGTCAGCTCCCGCTCTGCTGCGGAAATTCGTTTCCGTCATATTCTTCCAGCAGCGCTTCCAGTTCACTTCGAAACGTTCCCCCGAACAATCTGCCGTCTCTGACATAGGCAAAAAACTCCGGATAAGAAACCGGGCTCAGAAAATGGAACAGATACCGGTCCGTAATACCGGCGTGTTCCAGCTTCCGGTTCAGTTCCTGAAAATGCCGCTTCCCGGCTTTGTATTTTGCCACATTCATATCCGAAACATCCCTGTCGTCCTTTGTTTCCACCACAATCGTATATGCCACGCCGCCCCGCTCGATGCGGATAAAAAAGTCGGGACTGAACTGTTTGTGGGAATAGGTCCTTGTCTTGCTCTCCCGGCCGCCGTATTTCAGCGCATAGGGAATGGCGTAAAAGTTCCGGTCGCGGGATTTAACCCATGCCGTTGTCACCTCCGCCGTTTTATCTCTGCACAGGGCATCCACAAATGTCATTTCCGGCTTCTGCGCCGTCACCACCAGATCGACCGGCGTTTTAAACCGGTATACGCCGATCTCCTTTGCCGCGCGTTTCGGCAGCATATCGTCTTCGATAATCGTCTCCAGAATTTTTCGCTGCTCCGCATCGGTAATCTCCGTTTCCCAGTCACTACTGTAAAACACGGAACTGCCGCTGCGAAAGTTGCCGATGCCGTAAGAATACTGCTCCATATCCCGGGTGCTGATTGTATACGGCTTGTCGGTGACAACCGTCTGCACAACCGTTTTCCCCGTTTTGCGCAGCAACGTGGAAAAGGCGTTGAGAATGCGGTTCCGGTTTTTTTCCGTGACCCGTCCGTCCGTTATGCCGACCCGTTCCAGCGACATCCTGACAATCCGTTCGATCTCCCCGCGCGGCGGAAGCCGGTCCCTTGTATACGCCTCGTCGCCGAGTTTCAGAATGCGGCCCTCCCAGTCGCGCACCGCCAGCTCCGCATACAGCCTGTCGATCACCTCCGACACCGGATAACTGTCATATTGAATCAGGTAATTCTTTTCACGGGGGCCGCCGGCATTTCCCACTGCGGTTTCATAGACGGAGCCCTTTTCCGCCTCCAACACCTGCGATTCCAGGCGGATTCCCTCCTGCTGCAGTCTGCTGAAATCAAAGGTATCGCTCTGCTGCCTTCGCTGCGTCTCTTCTTCCCTGCGCGCATACCGGAAATGATACAGCGCAAAATGATATTTGTCCCGCTCGCCTTCCATGATAACCCGGCTGGCAATGCGAATCTCCATCTCCAGAATTTCCAGCACCAGCGCTCTGATATTCCGGCTCCACGCATCATGGTTGAAAACGATCACCCTGGGCTGCGGACTGGCATATTCCGCCGGAAGGCGCAGCCCCCGCCCCAATACCTGCGCAATCAGCAGGCGGGAGTTAAACGCCCTGTCCTCCCAGGGAACGATCTGGAATACATTTTTCACGTCCCATCCCTCTGTCAGCATCGAAACGGAGATAATCCATTCAATACTGTCACTGCGGTCGTCCACATACCGCAGCCGCGCGACATTGGCCTTGTGTTTCTTATGCGATGTCACCAGAAGCACTTTCTGTTCCGCTGCGTCTGTGCCCTGATGTTCCGTCTTTTCCAGAAAGGCGGTCAGTTCTTCCCGCAGCCGCTCTGCGCTGCGGATGTCTCTTGTCACCAGAATCGTGAGCGGTTTCACCCGTGCGTATTTGTCTTTGTTATACCGGTGGTTTTCATAGATTTTCTGAAACTTCTCGTTTTCGTTAATGCTGTCGTCTTTTTGAATATACTCAATATTCTTTACGACATGATCTTCTATGGCCCTGCGCAGGGAATACCGATAAATGACATCCGCAAAATATGCGTTCTCAATGTAAGCTGTCCCGGTAAAGCCGAGAATATACCGAAAGCCATACGCTTCATCCAGCAAGAAGGCCTTCCACTTCTTTATATTGCGGCTCTCCGTATCATTGCCGCCCGTTTTATTAAACACATGATGCACTTCATCATTCAAGACAAGCGTCCGCTCTCCCTGCCCCCGGAAACTGTCCGTAATGGAACTGCCGGTCCCTTCATATACGGCATGGATATTTTCCACACAGATATTTCCCGCCACAACCGTCTGCGTGCCGTCCACAATTCCCGGATTCGCACGTACGGCGTCCTGCGGAACCAGATCATTTAACCGCCGGTCCCCGCCGAGCTGCACGAACTTCTGCTTCAGTTCCCGCTCAATCGTAACCGAGGGGCAGAGCACCAGCACCTTATCGACCGCCCCCAGTCCAAGCATAATGCGGGCAATCCCGTACATCACATAAGATTTCCCGGTTCCCGTCGCCAGATCGATGGAGGCATACAGCTTGCCCGGGAGCTGCAGGTGCCTGTGGTATTCTTCCAGTGTCCCGAACCGCTTTGCCAGTTCACCGTTACGGCTGTAATTTTCCGCTATCAGATCTTCCGTGCAGGTATACCGCCCCGACAGCAGATACAGCACGGCGCTTTGAATGGCTTCGGCCTGATACGTCCTGTCACCGCACAGTCCGGCCGTAAAAGCCTCCCATTCCCGAAAGCGCAGCCTGCCGGGATCATAATTCGGATTTACTTTCAGAACAAGCGCTTTCTGCTCAAAAACAAGCCTTTCTTCCATTAGCCGTCTACCTGTACCTTCTCTGTAAACTCATTGCCATAAATGTCAATATATTTGACCATAACGGTGTGCGCGCCGCCTTCCAGCGGCACATGAACCGCATCATCGATCTCATCCTGATAAAACACATGCGTTACGGAAAAATAGCGGCCGTTATAATCCGTGTCCACCATCACCGCAGACAGCAGTTCCGTCCCTTTTGCCGTTTTTTCCCGCTCTGACCGCGTCGGCTCCGGCTCGTTGCAGGTAAAACCGGCAATCCGAATTATAATGCTGCCGCCCGTCACCGCATATTCCGCCTGCACGTCCGGCGTCCGGTTAAAGTGAAAGCCGCGTATCTCCTCCACACCGTTCGTCTCATGTTTACTCTTCGGCTGTCTCGCCTGTGCAAAGGCCGTCTTATGCAGTTCCCGGATCATCTGATAGGGAATTTTCAGAAAATAATACCGGGTCTCACCGATTTCATAATAATCCGAAAAAAACGCTATATAATTTGCGGGTGCGATAATATAAACCCGGCTGCCGAGACTGCCGCCCGCCGCCGCCTCGATTTCTTCCAGATATGCCTCATCCACCGCACTGCCTGTGAACTGCTGATAATTGAAAAACTTGACACGGCAGCCGCGCAGTTCTCCCTCAAACCGGACGCCCCGCACCGTCTGTTCCGCCAGTGTTACCCCGAACAGTCCGGCGGCGAAAACTTTATAATCGTCCCATTCCAGTTCCAGCGCTTTCCGCAACTCATACGCGCCCAGAACGCAGGTCATAAACGGACGGCAGCTTCTGCCGTATTTCTTTTTCGACTGCAGCGATTTACTCTCTCCGATCTGCAGCAGACGTTTCTGAATCAGATAATACGAAAACTTCCCGATGTCGCAGCCGATCCAGCGCCGGCCCAGTTTTTCCGCAGCGGCCAGTGTCGTGCCCGAACCGGCGAAAAAGTCCATCACCAGATCGCCGGGGCGTGTTGACGCCCGGATAAACCGCTCGATCAGCGCTTCCGGCTTCTGGGTCGGGTAGCCGAGCCGCTCCCTGGCCGTCCCCTGCACAAAGGGAATCTGGAACACTTCCGTGGGCTTTCCGTCCTTCATATAAGCCCGGCGCTCCCGGCCGTCCTCATCATAATAAATCTTATAGGCTTCTCCGTTTTCATCCCTGCGGTCATACCGTCTGACGGCCTTTTCATCATAGGCAATCAGCGTGGCATTGCTGTCAAAATAATAGTCGTCCGAATTGGTATAAAATAAGATGACCTCATGCTTTCTGGGATAATTTTTTGATGTGCTGGTGGGACCGAAATATTTCCAGATTATCTCGTTTTTGAAGTGATTTTCCCCGAAAACCTCATCCATAACGAGTTTGATATAATGTACCTTTTTCCAGTCGAGATGAACGTAAATCACGCCGTCCGGCGCGAGAATTTCCCGGGCGACAATCAGCCGCCGCCGCAGAAACTCGATAAATTCCGCGCCGGCCCGTTTATCCGTATAAGACTTTTCGCCCTCTTTCCCGCTGAAATCATATTCCGTGGCAAACGGCGGATCAATGTAAATCATCTGCACCCGGCCTTTTACCTTTCCCCGCAGAAGCGGGTCCCGGTCTTCATAAACGGTCTTCAAAAACTGCAGATTATCCCCGAACACAAGCAGATTGTGCCAGTCCGAAGTCTCTCCGTAGACATGCTCCCGCTGCAGCGGTACGGCCAGCACTTCATCCGCGCCGGCCAGTATGTCTTCCCGCCGCATCTTTCCCGCGTATGTCAGTTCATATTCGGCCTTACGCGGCGGAAACAGAACCTGCTTCATATCCTCCGGTATCGGCTCGCCTCTCTGCAGCAGATCGATAATATATGCCGCCTGATTTTTATCCATAGATACCCTGCACTTTCCCCGACAGCATCCGGGCATAAACGCAAAGCCCGTAGCTTAATAAAAGATATGACCGCCGATGGCAATTCCCGTCAGACCCGGTATCGGCGTCCGGAAGTAGACACAGTTTCCCACATTGCTGACACCGCTCATCGCCTCATCCGCCGCCTGATAGCAGGCCGGTGTCGCACGCCCTTCCGCCAGCGCCAGCGCCAGTCTGCCGCTGCCGACCGGTGAAAACTGTTTGTTCTGATAGATCACGCCCACCATCGTATCCGGGTATACGGAACTCAGCAGCCGGTTAATCACGACGGCGCCGACGGCAACCTTGCCCTCATACGGCTCCCCTCCCGCCTCGCAATATATGAGCTGGGCCAGCAGCTCTCTGTCCCCTTCGGCGAATGTCACTTCGGAAATATCCCGCTTTGCAGACTTCGAAGCCAGTCTGGACATCGCCTGTTCTTCCGCAAGCTGTTTTTGCAGAGCCGCGATATTGGCCTCCTGCTCTTTTACTTTGGCCTCATAAGCGTGCGCCACATTCTCCGCTTCCGAGATCTGATCGGCATATCCCGCGATATTGTTTGCCGTGCTCTTAACCATGCCGGCCACCTGATCCTGTTGCCGCTTCGTCTCTTCCCGCAGTCCGTCCAGTTCTTCCTTTTGCGCGACCAACTGTTCTTTCGTTTCCCGGATCAGTTCCTGCGTCTCTTTATATTCCTCCAGCATCCTGTGGTCATATTCCGATATTTGTTCTATGTATTCGCTTTTATTCAGAAAATCGCCCAGACCTTCGGCAGTAAAGAGCATTTCCAGATACAGGGCGCCGCTCCTCTCATACATGAACTTAATCCTTTTTTTCATGCATTCGTACTGCCAGGCAACCGTTTCCTCCGCCTCCTGCAGCGCGGCCTCCGTGTCGGCAATCTCCTGTTCTTTGTCGGCAATCTCGCCCTCCAGCTCGCTCAAATGCTCGCTGACCTCCTCCAGATTGTCGTTCAGTTCGGAGAGCTGCCCCTGCAGGGAATTCTTCGCCCCCTGCATTCCCTGTATGTTCTCTTTCGTCTGCTCCAGCGCGGACTGCGTCTGCTTCTTTTCCTCTTTTGCCTTATCCAGTTTTTCCTGCGTGCTCGTGGCACGAACCGTTTTCGACGCATTGACCACCAGCATTACCATTAAAAGTACGACGGCAATCTGTCTGACGGCACGTTTCATCCTTTCTCCTCCCCCTGCGGCTTCCGGCCGCAAAACCGGCATCGCAAACCGCATCCGTCAACGCCGTTACAGTTCCAGCGTTATCGTTCTCCCTGCAGGCTGATACCGGCGGCAGCATACGCCCGCTGCATCCAGCATCTTTCTCGAAGCGGCAGCCGACGGCGTGTCCGCATATTTATCGCATTCATACACGACCGTTTTGATGCCTGCCTGGATAATCGCCTTCGCACATTCGTGGCAGGGAAAAAGCGACACATACAGTTTCGCCCCCGCCAGACTGCCTCCCCGGTAATTCAGAATTGCGTTCAGCTCGCTGTGTGTCACATACGCATATTTCGTATGCAGCATATCGCCTTCCCGTTCCCAGGGAAAGGCGTCGTCCGAACAGCCCGTGGGAAATCCGTTGTATCCCATGGAAAGTATTTTATTGTCTTCGCTCACGATGCAGGCGCCCACTTGTGTGTTTGGGTCTTTGGAACGCATTCCCGACAGTTTGGAGATGCCCATAAAATATTCGTCCCACGAAATATAATCTTCTCGTTTCATCGCCCCGTCCCGATCACTTTGTTCCGAAAATCCGGTCCCCGGCATCCCCCAGTCCCGGCACAATATAGCCATGGTCATTCAGCTTTTCATCCAGCGCGCCGATATACAGATCCACATCGGGATGCTCCGTCTCCATCCTGCGGACACCCTCGGGAGCAGCGATAATGCACATAAAATGAATCTTTTTGCAGCCCTTGCCCTTTAACATCTGAATGGCCGCCGTACTGGACCCGCCGGTAGCCAGCATCGGATCCACCACAAACACTTCCCGCTCCGCGCAGTCGGCGGGCAGCTTACAATAATACGCCACCGGTTTTAACGTCTCCGGGTCGCGGTACAGTCCGATATGGCCTACTTTTGCTGCGGGAATCAAATCCAGCATCCCGTCTACCATTCCCAGACCGGCGCGCAGAATCGGAACGATCGCCAGTTTCTTCCCTGTCAGTTCTTTTCCTGTCGTTTTACAGATCGGCGTCTCGATCTCCACATCCGCAAGCTTTAGCTCCCGTGTGGCCTCATAACAGATCAGCCGCGCAATCTCGCTGATTGTCTGGCGGAAATCCTTTGTTCCCGTCTCCTTTTTTCGGATAATCCCGATTTTATGCTGGATCAGCGGATGATCCATAATGACTTTCTTTGCCATAGTAATCCTCCTGTATTTTCACAGCCGAAACCGGTCATGCCTTCTCGATCAGGTCAATCCTTCTCTGATGTCTCTCTTCTCCCGAAAATTCCGTCTCCAGAAAGTTCTTTACGATCTCCAGTGCCAGATTGCTGCCAACGATGCCTGCACCGAGCGCCAACACATTGGCGTTATTGTGCAGTCTCGTCAGTCTGGCCGAAGTGGAATCCGCGCACAGCGCACACCGAATGCCCGGCACCTTGTTCGCCGTAATGGAAATGCCGATCCCCGTCGTGCAGATCACAATCCCTTTTTCGCATGTACCGTCCGCCACCGCTTCGGCAGCCGCCCGGCCGTAAACCGGATAATCGCAGGATGACTTGTCATCACATCCGAAATCCCGATATGCATAGCCTGCCCCTTCCAGATACTTTTTAATCTCCTGTTTCAGATCATAACCGCCATGGTCACTGCCCAATGCTATCATGTTTTTTCCTCCGTTTTCTTTCTCTGATTATGAGACTTCCAATATGTGATGTCCCGCCGCCTTCAGCAGACGGTTCATAACAGCCTGTCCGATTCCCTCTCCGGGAAATGCCTCCGAATAGATATATGTCACCTGCCGGCTGTCAAACGACCGCAGGATTTCGTACAGATGCCGTGCGGCCGCCTCCGCATCCATGCCGCCGCCGGCACTCGCGATGCAGTCCGCTTCATAAAAGGGCTTCGTTTCGTCGGTACAGATAACGCCCACTCTCTCTCCGGCCGTCCGCTTTTCCGCAGCCAGTCTGCCGATTGTGCGGATTACGGCTTCCCTGTCCCCCGACACGACTGTCATTTTCCCTCTCGGCGCGTAATGCCGGTACTTCATCCCCGGCGCTCTGGGAGCCTGTCCCGCCGCCGGCAATGACCGGTCCACTTCCACCGCCGTTTGCAGGACTTCCTCCATCATCTCTTTTGTGACAAATCCCGGCCGCAATATGACGGGAACAGGTTCCGTCAAATCCACAATCGTCGATTCCAGTCCGATCTCCGTCCCGCCGCCGTCCACAATCATGTCGATGCGGCCGTCCAAATCCTCCCTGACATGCTCTGCCCGGGTGGGACTCGGCCTGCCCGATGTGTTCGCGCTCGGCGCCGCCACATAACCGCCCGCCGCCGCGATCAGCGCCAGCGCAGCCGGATGCGACGGCATACGGACTGCCACCGTAGAAAGCCCGCCCGTTGTCTCTGCCGGCACCAAAGCGGATTTTTCCAGGATCATTGTCAGCGGCCCCGGCCAGAAGGCATCCGCCAGTTTCACGGCTGCCGCCGGAATGCGCACGGCGATCTTCTCAATATCTTCCCACCGGCAGATATGAACGATCAGCGGATTGTCACACGGCCGCCCCTTGGCCGCATAAATCTTCCGGGAGGAAGCGCTCTGCAGTGCATCGCCTCCCAGGCCATATACCGTTTCCGTGGGAAAGGCTACCAGACCGCCGTTTTTTATCGTTATCCCCGCTTCCTCTATTATCGTCCGATCCGGGTTCTTTTCATCCAGAACGGCAAATTTTGTCTTTTTCATAAAAGCCTACCTCAGTAGTTTAGTATAACACAGTCCGTCTGGAGGGAAAAGGGGTTTTTCAATATCCGTTCAGATACCGCATAATCCCCATAAAAACCGCCCATGCCACCCGTTCCTGATAATCGTCTTCACTCAGTTTCGCCGCCTCTCCCGAATTGGACAAAAATCCGCATTCCACAATGATAACCGGCGACGATGTCTTTTTAAGGAGATAATAACTCCCATTGGCCTTCGCCTCTCTTTTGTTTTCGGTATCCAGCCGCTCCCGCAAGCTCTCCTGCATAATTTCGGCAGCCTCCTGACTTTCGGCGCTGTCCTTATAATAAAATACCTGCGCCCCTTTTACATATTCCTCAGGATAACTGTTCTGATGAATGCTCACGGTCATAACGGGCGCGGCTTCTTCAATCATTATAATCCGGCGTTTCATATCCTGTACTTTTTTATTCTCCGCCCCGCTGTCGTACAGGCCCGCGCCGTCCGTCCGTGTCATGACAACCTGTATGCCCTCATATTCCAGATATTTCTGAACCTTCTGTGCAATCTGTAAGTTAATGTCTTTTTCCAACGCGCCGTTGATTCCCACTTTCCCCGGATCGTCACCGCCGTGTCCCGCGTCGATCACAATGCACCGCTGACGTTCCACATGACTGTTATTGACAAATGCCGCCGTCCCTTTTACCGCCATCAGGCCCGCTGCCGCCAGCATGGCAAACATGGCCGCATATACCGCCCATTCTTCCGGCCGGCGTCTGTCCTTCTTTTTTTCCATCATCATCCTGTATCCTGCATTTTTTATCATCTTATGAATCATAAAATAAAAAAAGAATCCCGCCAGAGGGGATTCTTTTGCTCTCTTATCCGTTCAGATACTGGTCGATGACATTCCAGATCGAAGGCCGTTCCAGTCCCAGTTTCCAGGCGCCCACGCCGGCGATGTCATACTGCGCCATCACATTCAGCTTCACCTCTATGGACTGTTCGTCCTCCAGCCACACCTGATAATAGGCGTTGTCAACTTCAAACTCCGCGTAATTCTGGCAGGTCTGTTCATCCCAGACCGGCGAAACATTGTTATCGGCCAGAAATTGATCCGCCGAATCCATCCCGACCGCATCACTCGTCAGGCCGCCGCCCTCCGATTTCCAGACTCTTGTATAAAAAGGAACCGCGTTGATTACTTTCTCTGCCGGCACCTCTTCCAGCGTTTTCTGAATGCCGGTCTCCACGAAGTCGATCGAAGCCACGCTGCCCGCCGTCTCACTGCCCGACCAGTGTTCGTCATACCCCATAATTATCACATAGTCCGCCACTTTGCCCTGTTCTTCCCGTCCGTAATGTCCGGTATTGCCGACCGGCACATAATTGTCAATGGAAAGGACAATCCCATTGGCCCGGCAGGAAATGGATAATTCCCGGATAAACTGTACGAAATGTTCTCCTGTCGCCTCCGTCAGCTGTTCAAAGTCAATATTGATGCCGTCCATGCCGCAGGATGCCGCTGCCTGCATCAACCCCTCAATCAGATGCGCCCGCTTCGACGTCGATGACAGCACGGTGTAAGTATCCACCTCATCCCGGAAATTATCGATCAGCCCCCAGACTTCCAGTCCCATTTGGTGCGCCTGTGCCACATAATCGGTGGAGGCAATGCTGGTAAAGTTGCCCTCATTATCGCTCAGGGAAAACCATGTCGGTGAAATGGTGTTCAGCCCCTCCGTCCCGGCCACAACATCAGCCAGATACGCATTCGCAGTCGGATTTGTCACCTGATGCCACGCCATGCACACCTTTCCTTCTCTGGAAATATTCGTATAGACCGGCTCCGCATAATCCGCGACCGCCGTCATCGTCTCCGTATGGAAATTGCCCAGACGCTTTTTCTCCACATAGCCGATAAACGCCTCTGACTTCACCCTGACCCAGTTTTCCATCTCTTCCAGCACGACAACGGAGCTTCCCTTCGTCATTTCCTTCAGGATTTCACTCTTGATGCCGCCCTGATAGCGGATCTGTGTATCTTTACTGATTTCTGCCAGTGTCTGCTCCCCCCATGCGGTATAAACCTGCATACGATTCGGCCCGGTAAACGGTTCGTACGAGAAATTGGTAAATTTCTTTACATAATCTGCAGCAACATACAGTCTGTCCTCCTCATACCGCGCGATTACGAATCCGGCGTCCTGTGACTGGCCACCCTGCACAAATTCCGTCATACCGATCCCGGTCCGTATGATGTCATCCGGTGTGGTATAGAGCAAAAGCCCTTCTCCCCGGTCTTCGTAAAAACGCTCGTTCAGATATTGATGTATCAAATCCAGCGAAAAATAATACGTTCCGTCCAGTAAAAGCGCCTTCTCTTCCAACATTTCATCCTGAAGGACAATCGCCACCTCTTCTTCTCTCCCCAGACCAAAATACCGGTCCAGATCGGCCTTCTCCTTCGAATACGAATATTTCTCTGCCAGCTTCATCCCTGCACTGGCAGCGACTATGATAAAAATAAGAACGATCGCAACGAATACCGGAATCAGTTTTTTCGGCCCTTTCGAGCGCTTTGCTCTCCTTGCCTTTTTCGCCCGGCCGGACTTCCCTGCTCTCTCCGCTTTTACTGCCTTCCCGGATTTTCCTGCCCGCCCGGATTTCATTATTCTGTCAGATTCCTGCAACCTGTTTGATCTCTTTGATTTCTTCGACTTCTTCAATCTGTTCGGTTCCTTCAACTCCGCTTCAGCCCCCTTTCAACCGTCCCCATTATACCAGACTATTTCCATACCGTCATTACCAATTTTCGACGTTTTTTGTAAATTTAACGGGTAATCTGCGTTTGTCAGCGTAAAGGCTCCTGTTATCCGTTTCCCGGTTTCTCAAATACCTTGTACAGCATCCCCGTTATGCAGCAGACCAAAACCGGCTGCATCAGGTCAGACGTACTTTGTCATATCTGAGTTCTGTCAGCCTTCCGTCCTGATTGGTCACATAGTCCGGCATATAAACGGTTTCTTCATTGACACAGCAAACCCATGCCAGCTCCGCGGCAGATACCTTCCTGCCGTCGAGATACAGATCCGCGCCGTCCCTTGCGATACCTTCCAGACGTTCTCTCATGTCTTGCAACTCTTCTTTTCGTAACACACCTCATCCCTCCTTCTCATACTTTGAAAACCCGGAGACCGGAAAAATACTGTGATATATTCAATTCCTTCGGATTTTCATAAAATTTCGGATAACGGCGGCATGAAAACAGCACTGACGAGATGCACAGACATGTATTATGACATAACATAAAAGAAATACTGTGTTGTGGAAATTTGAATTATAACATTAAGAAATATCGGGAAAATTTGATGCTCTGTGCTCGCACAGAGACTGATAAGACACACCCTCCGCCCGCCGGCGGAAGATAGGATGGATGAAACTTTCCGTTTCAGGACTTAATGTAAGACGGCCAAAGCCTTTTGATCCAAGAAATACCATGCCTCCTTCCAAATACAGATTGTCCGAAAGCATCTCTGTGTGTTATTATAACGTATATACCTTTCGGGCACAAGCTTTTTGAAAAATTTATAAAAAATTTATGAATTGTAGCAGCTTCTATTGACTTGCACAATCATTGAGTATAATATACTTTTAATTAGGAAAATAATGATAATGGATTGTAGTATTTACCAATATAAATGAATCTGTTACCGTGGTATGATATAGAAGCAAGGAAGTGATAATATGAAGATAGAAAAAGTAAACGACCACCAGATCCGCTGCACCCTTACCAAGGCAGACCTGATTGACCGGGAGCTGAAAATCAGCGAACTTGCCTATGGAACGGAAAAAGCAAAAACCCTGTTCCGCGATATGATGCAGCAGGCTTCTTACGAATGCGGTTTTGAAGCGGAAAATATCCCGCTGATGATCGAAGCGATTCCGCTGAACTCGGAATGTATCGTCCTGATTATCACCAAGGTAGAGGATCCCGAAGAACTCGACACCCGTTTTTCCAAATTTGCGCCCTCGATTCATGACGCAGAGGAAGAAGCGGAAGAGGATACCTCGGAGAGCTACCTGGAAGGTGCGGACGATGTCCTTGATCTGTTTAAGAAACTGCATGAAAACAAATTGAAAAATGCATATGATACGGAAAGCGGACAGCCTGCGGAAGTTTCATCCTCTCTGGCAGAGCTGGCAGGCACAGGCGGCGAAGCCGTCACCGTTGCCACCGAATCGGACCTGACACGGGTATTTTCCTTCCCGCATCTGAATGAACTCACCCGCCTGGCACATGTGCTGAAAAATTTCTATACCGGTGTCAATTCTCTTTACAGCAGCAGAGACGGCGGCGGCTATTCGCTGATTCTGTCCAAGGGCAGCCATACGCCGGAAGAGTTCAATAAGGTTTGCAACATTATATCCGAATACGGGGTTCCGGAAAAATACAGCACCGGCACGGAAGCTTACCTCAACGAGCACAGCGAACTGTTTATCGCAGGTGATGCGCTCCAGTCACTTGCACTGATCTGAATCGTATAAATTAAGACCATAAAAAAAGAAGCAATTCCCGCAACGGAAATTGCTTCTTTTTTATCGGTATCTTCTTACAGCGCCTGAATCTGTTTCATCAGCTCTTCAACATCCATGCCGTGCACCATAGCCGCCTCCTCCAGCGTCTCGCCCTGCGCGGACGGACAGCCGAGGCAGTGCATGCCTGCCGCCATCAGAACCGGAGCAACCCCGGGCTGCGCCTGCAGTATCTCTCCGATCGTCATATCCTTTGTAATTTCCGCCATTTTCCTCACCTCCCATACCTTGTCGTCACGTCTCTGTATTCTGTTTTATTATACTGTAACCATACATTGGTAAACTATCCACGATTTCCACAAAAATTTAGAAAAAATTCATACTTTTTGCAGGTTTGTATACAAAAAAATACATGCCTGTTCTTGACGTTTTCGTAGTTTAGCACTTATAATGATTCATATAAAGTTAACAATCGTTTTCACTACCAAAATGATAGGAGGCTATTTCAAAATGAGACCAGAATGGAAAGATTTTGTAGGCGGAAAATGGGATTCGGAAGTCAATGTCCGTGACTTCATTCAGAAGAACTATACTCCGTATGAGGGGGATGAATCCTTCCTGGCAGACGCAACACAGAACACAAAAGATTTATGGGCAATGGTACTGGATCTGCAGAAGAAGGAGCGTGAAGCAGGCGGCGTTCTCGATATGGACACCAAGGTTGTTTCCACGATCACTTCTCATGGACCGGGTTATCTGGACAAAAGCAAGGAAACCATCGTAGGCTTCCAGACAGACAAACCGTTCAAGCGTTCCCTGCAGCCTTACGGCGGTATCAGAATGGCTGAGAAGGCATGTTCTGACAACGGTTATGAAGTGGATCCTGAAATCAGCGAGTTCTTCTCCACACACAGAAAAACACACAATGCAGGTTGTTTTGACGCATACAATGCAGAGATGAGAGCATGCCGTTCTTCCCACATTATCACGGGTCTTCCGGATGCATACGGTCGTGGACGTATCATCGGCGACTACAGACGTGTGGCTCTGTATGGTATCGATTATCTGATTCAGGATAAGCAGGCACAGAAAGACTCCACAGGACGCGTTATGACAGACGATGTGATCCGTCTTCGTGAAGAGCTTTCCGAGCAGATGGTTGCTCTGAAACTGATGAAAGAAATGGCTGCATCCTATGGCTGCGATATTTCCAAACCCGCTACCAACGTACAGGAAGCAATTCAGGCTGTTTACTTCGGTTATCTCTGCGCCGTAAAAGAGCAGAACGGCGCTGCTATGTCCTTGGGACGTACTTCTACCTTCCTTGACTGCTTCGCACAGAGAGACTTAAAGAACGGTACCTTCACAGAAGAACAGATTCAGGAATTTGTTGATCACTTCATTATGAAGCTGCGTCTGATTAAATTCGCACGTACACCGGAATACAACCAGATCTTCGCAGGCGACCCGGTATGGGTAACAGAGTCTCTGGCAGGCGTTGGTGTCGACGGCCGTCATATGGTAACAAAAATGAGCTTCCGTTATCTGCACACTCTGGAAAACCTCGGCGCAAGCCCGGAACCCAACCTGACAGTTCTCTGGTCCACAAGACTTCCTGAGAGTTTTAAGAAATACTGTGCAAAGATCTCCATCACCACATCTTCCATCCAGTATGAGAACGACGATCTGATGAGAGTAACACATGGTGACGACTATGGTATCGCATGCTGCGTATCTTCCATGGTTATCGGTAAGGAAATGCAGTTCTTCGGCGCGCGTGCAAACCTTGCAAAATGTCTGCTCTATGCACTGAACGGCGGCGTGGACGAAGTAACCAAGAAACAGGTTGGACCGAAATATCGTCCGGTGGCTGGCGATGTTCTGGATTACGACGATGTTTACGGCAAATTCATTGACATGATGGAATGGCAGGCAGACGTATATGTAAATACACTGAATATCATCCATTATATGCATGACAAATACTGCTATGAGAGAGCAGAAATGGCTCTTCATGACAGAGACGTAAAACGCTATTTCGCAACCGGTGTTGCAGGTCTTTCCATCGTTGCAGACTCCCTGTCCGCAATCAAATATGCGAAAGTAGAAGTGGTACGCGATGATGACGGTGTTATCGTAGACTTCAAGACAACAGGCGATTTCCCGAAATACGGCAACGACGACGACCGCGTGGACGCAATTGCACAGGACATCGTACACAAATTTATGACGGCGATCAGAAGACATCACACCTACAGAAACGGTGTTCCGACAACTTCTATCCTTACCATTACATCCAATGTTACCTACGGAAAAGCAACGGGTAACACACCTGACGGACGTAAGAAAGGTCAGCCGTTTGCACCCGGTGCAAACCCGATGCACGGACGTGACACACATGGTGCGGTAGCTTCTCTGTCTTCCGTATCCAAACTTCCGTTTAAGGATGCACAGGACGGTATCTCCAATACCTTTACCATTATCCCCGGCGCACTTGGGAAAGAAGATCAGGTATTTGCAGGAGATATTGAACTTGATCTGAATAAATAATAAAAACTGACTTTAACGCAGGGAGGTTAATGCAATGGATGATAAGAAAGTCGAAGAACTCGTAAAGATGCTGGATTCCGGCATGGCGACGGGTGTGGGACACATCAATGTCGACACCGATCTCACAGGAGAAGAGACTGCCAAAGTTCAGACAATGGGGTGTACGGACTGTTCCAGAACCCCGCTGGCATGCAGTGTACCTACCCTGCATCAGGGTCTTGATGATTATGAATAAGGAGGAATTTTCCATGACAACAAATGCTGCACAGGTTGATAACTTAGTCGCTTTATTAGATGGCTATGCAACAAAAGGCGGACATCACCTGAACGTAAACGTATTAAACAGAGATATGTTATTAGATGCACAGAAGCATCCTGAGAACTATCCGCAGCTGACAATCCGCGTTTCCGGATATGCTGTAAACTTCATCAAATTAACACCGGAACAGCAGGCAGACGTTATCTCCCGTACATTCCACGAGAGCATCTAATTGACTGATAACCAGACCCCCGGAACACTTCCGGGGGTCTTTCAACTGTAAAACTGTCTGACGGAGGTAACAAAATGAGCGGCAGAATCCATTCTCTGGAATCCTTTGGTACCGTAGACGGCCCCGGCGTACGATTTGTCGTATTTGTGCAGGGATGTCCCATGCGTTGTGCCTATTGCCACAATCCCGACACCTGGGAGATGAACGCGGGTACGGTTATGGAAGCCAGTGAGATCATCGAACAGTACGAAAGAAATATCAGCTTCTACAAGGGCGGCGGTATTACCGTAACCGGCGGCGAACCGCTTATGCAGGTTGATTTCCTGATCGAACTGTTTACAATCGCAAAAGAAAAAAATATCCACACCTGTATTGATTCCTCCGGCATCGCTTTCAATGCGGACAATACGGCATGGATGGAAAAACTCGACAGACTGCTCGCCCTGACCGATCTTGTTATGCTGGACATCAAGCACATTGACCCCGAAAAGCACAAAGAACTGACGGCGCAGCCCAACGACAAAATCCTCGCTTTTGCCCGTTATCTTTCCAAACAGGGGATTGACATATGGATTCGCCATGTCGTTGTTCCGGGCATTACGGATGACGATACGTATCTGTATCAGCTCGGTTACTTTATCGGCAGTCTGAAAACACTGAAAGCGCTTGACGTGCTTCCTTATCATACCATGGGAAAGGTAAAATACGAGAAGCTCGGCATTCCCTATAAGCTGGAAGGTGTGGAACCCATGGATAAAAATAAGGTAATTGAGAAAAAACAGATCATTCTGAACGGCATCAAAGCCCGCAGAGCTGACGATGCCATGTAACATTCCGGCCATGCGGATCTGTAACGCCGGAATACAGATTCCTGTATTTTCTACTTGTATTCATCATATATTTGTATTAAAATAGCAATAAGAAATCAGACGTAAGGAGGATATTATTATGGCATATGTAATCAATGACGGCTGCGTAAGCTGTGGTGCGTGCGAAGGACAGTGCCCTGTCGGAGCGATCAGTATGGGAGATACACAGTTCCAGATCGATCCCGATAAGTGCATCAGCTGTGGTTCCTGTGCAGGCGCATGCCCGACAGGTTCCATTTCGGAAGAATAAGCATTTTCTGCCACGGAGTACAAAAGCACTCAAAAAAATGAGTGCTTTTTTCTTTTTTCTTTTTTAACCGCCTTTTCCCGAATCAATTCGTCAATCTGCCGGAAATGCTCCTCTTCCCGCTTCATCCGTTCCTTCTCGCGCGCTTCCTCCCGTTCTTCCTGCAGGCGGAACTGATAGTCGAGCTCCTTCAGCACACTCTCTTTTATCTGCTCACAAAATGTCTCGTTTCCCTCTTTGATCGCGTCCACGATCATATTGCGCAGCAGCATCTGCAGACGATATGTCTTCCCCTCTTTTTCCGCCGCCGCATCTTTTTCCAGCACGGCAGTATCACCGGCCACCGCCGGCAGTGCAATGCCATCCTCTGTTATTGCGTTTTCACTGTCTGCTGCCATTCCACCGTCCGCCATATGTTCTTCGCTTTCTTCCGCCATTTCCTGTTTCAATGCTCTGCGAATCGCCTTGAGCTGAAATCCCTGCTCCTTCATCGTCTTAACCCGCTTCAGCCGATTTACATCCTCTGTCGTATAATACCGATGCCCCAATTTGTTTCTTTTAATCGGAAGTTCCAATTCATCCTCCCAATAGCGCAAAACATGGCTCTCGACCTCCACCTGTTTTGCTGCGTCTGAAATCATATACATTTTCTGTTCCATACCCTGTCCTCCTGTTCGTTCTTCTGCCAGTTCCAGTCATTACAAAAAAGGACGCACCGCTATGGCATGTCCTCTTTTGTAAATGTATTTTTCCAATATGATGAATCCGGAAATGCATTCCGTGATTATTTTTGTATATTGGCAAATTTGGTATAATCGGGCAGCCATGCCAGATTTACCGTGCCGATCGGACCGTTTCTCTGCTTGGCAATAATAATTTCCGCCACGCCTTTCAGCTCCGTGTCTTTATTATAGTAATCATCCCGATAGATAAACATCACCACGTCCGCATCCTGCTCAATCGCCCCCGATTCACGCAGGTCCGAAAGCATCGGGCGATGATCCGGGCGCTGCTCGACTGCACGGCTGAGCTGTGACAACGCGATAACCGGTACGCTCAGTTCCCTTGCCAGCGCTTTCAGAGAACGGGAAATATCGGAAATCTCCTGCTGTCTGGAATCATTTCTGCCGCTGCTGCCCGACATCAACTGCAGATAGTCGATAATCACCAGTTTCAGATCATGCTCCAGCTTATACTTTCTGCACTTGGAACGCAGTTCGGAAATACTGATGCCCGGCGTATCGTCAATAATCAACTGTGATCTTCCGATAATACCCGCACTTTCGATCAGCTTTTCCCATTCGGAATCCGACAGATTCCCTGTACGGATATGCTGCGAATCGACTTTGGATTCCAGTGAGAACAGACGATTGACCAACTGTTCTTTCGACATTTCCAGACTGAATATGGCGACCGTCACCTTCTGCTTAAACGCCACATGCTGTGCAATATTCAGCACCAGCGCCGTCTTACCCATGGAGGGCCTTGCGGCTACCAGAATCAGGTCCGACGGCTGCATACCGGCTGTCCGGTAATCCAGATCGATAAATCCTGTCGGAATGCCCGTTACCACGCCTTTGTTTCGGGAGGCTGCCTCGATCTTGTCCATGGCGTTCAAAACCACTTCCCGAATCGGTACATAATCGCTGCTGTTCCGCTTTTGAATCAGCTCAAATATCTTCTTTTCGGTATTTTCCAGTATGACTTCCAAGCTGTCTTTGCCGGCGTAGCAGATATTGGCAATCTCTTCGTTTAGACGAATCAGCCTGCGCAGGGTGGCTTTTTCTGCCACAATCTCCGCGTAATATCTGACATTCGCCGAGGTCGGCACCGCGGTTATCAGATCTCTGACAAATTCCAGGCTGCTGATTTCCGGCGGCACGTCCTTTTCTCTCAGTCTGTCCTGCAGCGTAACAATGTCCACCGGCCTGCCTTCATCATTCAGCTCTGTCATCGCCTCAAATACGATGCCGTATTGTTTCCCGTAAAAATCCTCGCCGTGCAGAATCCCTGCGGCCACGACAATCGCTTCCCGGTCTATCAGCATAGAGCCAATTACCGACTGTTCCGCTTCCACACTGTGGGGCAGCACCCTTTTTAACAATGCCTCTTCCATTGCCGCCATGTCGCAGTCCCCTTTATTTGTCTTCCTGTACTTTTACCTTCAGTTTTCCCGTAACCCTGGGATGCAGTTTAACCGAAACCTCATAGACACCGAAACTCTTGATCGGTTCCGGGAGCTGTATTTTCTTTTTATCAATTTCCATCTGGCATTGTTTTTTTGCTTCCTGAGCAATCTCTTTAGAAGAAACCGAGCCAAATACCCGGCCGCCTTCCCCACTCTTCATGGTGACAATAACTTCTTTTGTCTCCATTACCCGGGCAAATTCCTGTGCCGCTTCCAACTGCTCTTTCGCCAGTTTATCGGCATTTGCCTTTTGCAGTTTCAGATCATTCATGTTCCTGCCGTTCGCTTCCAGCCCAAGCTTCTTCGGTAAAATAAAGTTTCTTGCGTATCCGTCATTGACTTCTACAATCTCACCCTTTTTCCCAAGGCTCTTCACATCTTCCGTCAGTATAATTTTCATGTTAAATCACCCTCTTCAATCATCGTATCGAGTGTACGTTTGATAACCCGCACAGCTTCTCCCGGCGTTGCATCTTCCATCTGTGCGCCGGCAATATTCATATGTCCGCCGCCGCCCAGGCGTTCCATAATCACCTGTACATTTACTTCGTCAATCGAACGGGCACTGATATAAATCTTGCCCTGATATTCCGTCATAACAAAGCTTGCCTTAATCCCTTTGATATTCAACAGTTCATTCGCAGCCTGCGCGCCCAGCACCGTAGGACTGGTGACACCTTCGCTGGAGCATATGGATATGGCATAATTGCCGCGGTAAATTTCCGCCTGGCTGACCGCATCTGCCTTTGTCTTATATTCCAGCGCGTCTTCACGGAACAGCTTGCGCACCCTTGTCACATCCGCACCGTTCCTGCGCAGATATGCCGCCGCTTCAAACGTCCGCACGCCGGTCTTTGTCGTGAAGTTATTCGTATCCACGATCATACCCGCATACATGCTATTGGCTTCCTCAACCCGCAGCCGGATTCCCTCTTTGATATACTGCAAAATCTCTGTCACCATCTCACATGCCGAAGATGCATACGGTTCCACATAGGAGAGCGTTGCATTTTCGATTGTTTCCGAGCCCTGTCTGTGATGATCCAGCACGACAATGGACTTGCATGTGCGCAGCAGCTCCGGACACTCCGTGATGCTCGGTTTATTGACATCCACAACAACAAGCACCGTATTGGCTTCCGCCGCTTCGACCGCCTGTGCGCTGTTGATAATCATATCCTCCTGATACTCTGTGTTATCCTGAAACATGTCCAGCAGCGGTCTGACTGAAGTTGTCACGTCATTGATTACAATATGCGCTTTCCGGTCCAGCGACTTGGCAATCCGGTAAATTCCGATTGCCGCCCCGAAGCTGTCCATATCGGCGAGCCTGTGTCCCATAACGAGAACCTTGTCCTTGGAGGAAATGATCTCATTCAGCGCATGTGCCTTTACCCGGGCCTTTACCCTTGTATTTTTCTCAACCTGCTGGCTCTTGCCACCGTAATACGTGATCGATCCGGAAGTTTTTACCACTGCCTGATCGCCGCCGCGCCCGAGTGCCAGATCAATCGCTGTTCTTGAAAACTCATAGTTTTGTGTATAGCTCAACCCGTCCAGGCCAATCCCGATGCTGAGTGTCACAGCCATTTCATTGCCGATATTCACCGTTTTGACATCATCCAACAGATCAAACTTGCTCTCCTGCAGCTGCAGCACCGATTCCTTGCGGAGGATTACAAGGTATTTATCCTTCTCCATCTTCTTGGCGATGCCGTCAAGGGATGCAATATATTTGTTGATTTTCCTGTCAATCAGGGCAATCAGCAGAGAACGTCTTACTTCCTCCACACTCTCCAGCGCTTCCTCATAATTGTCCAGATAAATCATGCCCACTGCCAGAGACTGATTGTCATTTTCCCTGAGGGCAATCTTCAGCGCCGTCTCATCGTACAGATACAGGGCAATCAGATAGCCTTTGTAATTCGGTTCCTGAAAGATCTCACTGTTGGATGCCATATCCTTCAGCGTAATCTTCTTCATCTTAACGGAAAACTCACTGTCTTCGAATTCCAGTTCCATCTCCGCCTCTTCTTCCTCATCGGGAAACCTGTCCTTTGTCAGAGTCGGAAAGACAGAGGTAATCGATTTGCAGTAACCCTTTTCCTTATGTATGACCGTCTCAAACGCCTTATTCGTCCAGACGACCTTACCGGCTTCATCCAGAAGCGCGTAAGGAATTTCCATTTCACGTAACAACCTTTTCTGAATCTGACCATACTGCGTGGCAAAGCTAATCAGTTCATTCATAATAACCGGCTTATTGTAGAACATCATAATAAATATAACAACAAAATAAATCAGCAGTGCGCCTGTAAGCAACAACCCCGACCGATAATCCATCAGGTAAATAACAAGGTTCACAACCGCCAGCATAATACCCATTATAATGGAACTTTGAAGATAAGAGCGCAGCCTCCCTTTTATCTTAATCCTCTTTTTCATGATGATACCTCCGGACATCTCTGTCCGTTTATTCCTTATTTGCATTAACAATCATTCATATTATAGCATTTTTTATTACTGATTACCACAATATTATACTGTCAAATACAAGAAGGTTTTGCCTCATTTTGTCATATCATGGCAGATTTTCCAAAATAAAAGACCAACTATCCCGAAGAACAGCTGGTCCTCTTTCTTTCACCGAAAATTATTCGGCAACATACGGCATTAACGCAATGTGTCTTGCTCTCTTGATCGCCACGGTAAGTGCTCTCTGATGCTTTGCACAGTTCCCTGTAATACGACGGGGAAGGATTTTCCCTCTCTCAGATACATATCTTTTCAATTTATTGGTGTCTTTGTAATCGATCACATTATCTTTGCCGCAGAACACACAAACCTTTTTTCTTCTGCGCATTCCGCCTCTGCGCTTCATCGGTCCATCTGATTTTTCCGCTTTATTAAAAGCCATGATGTATACCTCCTGTCAAATAATCGTTTATTAATTAAAAGGCAGCTCCTCATCAATCCCATCCGGAATATTCATAAAACCGTCTCCGACGGGAGCCGGCCCCGGCCTGCTGACAGGAGCGCTGTATCCGCCTTCCTGCCCGGAACCTGCGGCGTTCTTACTCTCCGCAAATTCATGGTCTTCCACTACAATATCGGTCGTATAGACTTTTACGCCGTCTTTATTGGTATAACTGCCTGTCTGGATTCTTCCCGTGACAAGCATTTTGATCCCTTTATGCAGATACTTTTCGGCAAATTCCGCTTGTCTTCCGAATGCAACGCAGTTGATAAAATCCGCATTGTTCTCGTCCCCGTTCCGGTTGAAACGCCGGTCAACCGCCAGTGTATATCTTGCAACCGCTGTGGCGCTCTCACCCTGCGAATACCGTATTTCCGGGTCCCTCGTCAATCTGCCCATGAGAATCACTCTATTCATATAGTCCCTGCTTTCTTTTATGCCTCGTCCTGTCTAACGCACAAATACCGGATCACATTGTCCATAATACGAACACGGGATTCAATCTCCGCCGGAACAGTGGATTCCGCATCGAACTGGATGAAATAGTAGAATCCTTCTCTCATTTTCTGAATTTCGTAAGCAAGTCTTTTCTTGCCCCACTCATCAATGTTTGTAATGGTTCCACCGAATCTCTCGATCAGCGCCTTGCATTTGTCCACAACGGCAGCTCTTTCATCGTCTTCGATTTTAGCACTGACAATAACGGCTAATTCATACTTGTTCATGCTAGTTACCTCCTTTTGGTCTCTGGCCCCCTTCTCTGAAAGGAGCAAGGAATAAAATATATCACAGTCTTGAATGATACCATAAAAATGCAGTATAATCAAGTATTTTTGCGAATCTCCCGCGTGTTTTTTTCAACCGACTTTCTGGGCGTCATGATCTGATGGCCGCAGCCCAGACACTTTAACCGAAAATCCGCTCCGACCCGCAATATCTCCCATTCTCTGGAACCGCAGGGATGCTGTTTTTTCAGTTTTACAATATCCCCTGTCTGAAAATCAAAAAACATGTCATCCATCCTTCTCAGTCTATCTGTGAGAATATTTCTCCGATACTTCCCTG
>CAJUCC010000021.1 GCA_910585205.1 uncultured Lachnospiraceae bacterium | reverse complement strand
TATATTAAATATGTGGCGAACGGGATTTATTCCCTGTATCCGCCGATGAGACGGATTACCAGAAAAATAGAGCAGATTATCCGTGAGGAGATGGATGCCATCGGCGGACAGGAAGTGCTGTTTCCGGTGGCGCTCCCGGGGAGTCTCTGGGAAGAGTCCGGCCGTTTTGAGAGTGTCGGGGATGAACTGCTGCGCTTTCGGGACAGAAATAACAGTCAGATGGTTCTCGGTATGACACATGAGGAAGCCTCCGTGCATCTGGTCAGGGAATACGGGCAGACCTATGCCAAATATCCGTTTATGATCTATCAGATTCAGACGAAATTCCGCGATGAGGCAAGGCCGCGTGCCGGTCTGATCCGCGTGCGAGAATTTACAATGAAAGACGCCTATTCTTTCCATACCTCACAGGAAGATCTGGAGCGGTATTATGCGGTCTGCTACAATGCCTATAACAGAATTTTCCAGCGCGCGGGCGTACCGGAGGTTATCGACGTGGAGTCTGATTCCGGCATGATGGGCGGAAATGTTTCCCATGAATATATGTTATTGGCCGATTCGGGGGAAGATTCCATTGTAATTTGTGACGCGTGCGGTTTCCGTGCGAATATGGAAGCGGCAAAAAACACAGTGGACAATGCGGGAGGCATGGCAGAAGAGGCTCTGGAAAAGGTTTACACACCGGACTGCAAGACGATCGAGGAGGTTGTTGCTTATCTGGGTGTTCCCGTGGAATATTCCTGTAAGGCTGTCATCTACCAGAAAAACAGTGACGACGAATATGTGGTGGTATTTTTGCGCGGCGATTACGAAGTAAACGAGACGAAGCTTACGAATCTGCTGCAGGAGAAAGTGCATCCCGCAGAAATTACGGCGGAGAGCGGCCTGGTTGCCGGCTTTACCGGGCCGTATCATATGAACGGCACCTATACGGTGATTTATGATGTTTCTCTGAAAGGGATCGAATATCTGACCTGTGGCGCAAATGAGGAAAACTATCATTATAAAGGGATGAGCATTGCCCGTGACTGCGGAGACGTGGAATACGTGGATGTCTCCAAGATCAAGACGGACGGTATCTGTCCGTGCTGCGGCAAAAAAACGATTCGGGTAAAACGCGGCATCGAAGTCGGCAATATTTTCCAGTTGGGCACCAAGTATTCCAAGATAATGAATATGACTTATACCGATGCCGACGGTTCGGTTAAAAATCCGATTATGGGATGCTACGGGATCGGTGTCGGCCGTCTGGCGGCGTCGGTATGCGAGGTAAGGCATGACGAAAACGGCCCGGTCTGGCCGATCACGATTGCGCCGTGGCAGGTTCATCTGTGCTGTATGCGTGCGGATCAGGAGGCGTGCAGAGCGGCGGCGGACGCGCTGTACGACGAGCTGCAGGCTGCCGGCGTTGAGGTGATTTACGATGACCGCGACGTCCACGCCGGTACGATGTTTGCCGATGCCGATTTGCTGGGTGTCCCGGTACGGGTGATCGTGGGACCGAAAAACCTGAAAAACGGCCGGATAGAATTGGTTTCCCGCGATAAGCGCGTATCCCGTCTGGTGGATACGGCAACTGCCGTGACAGAGATTGAGGCGTTGATAAACGATTTGTTTGCGGAAATCAATGAAAAGGTTGAAAAACGGGTATAGGGAATCAAAATAAAGTTGAAACATATGTTCTGATATGCTATAATGTCTTTATGAAAAAAAGTGATGTGATTCTGGCAGGCGCCGTATTTTTTACGGCCGGTATTTTATGTTTACTGCAAAAGTCAGGGGAAGCGG